>DATARE010000623.1:0-7457 GCA_036264295.1 Micropepsaceae bacterium
AATGCCGATGGCATCGTCGATGGCCGAGGCGATGGCTGCGCCGACAGCGGTAACTCCCGCTTCGCCTGCGCCCTTCAGCCCCAGCGGATTCAGCGGGCTCGGCGCATCTTCGGTCACCAACACACCCACCGGCGAAACTTCGCAGGCGGTCGGCATGAGATAATCCGCAAAGCTGGCCGACAAAGGTTGACCATCTGCGCTGTAGAGGAACTCCTCATACAGCGCGCCCCCTAGCCCTTGGGCATAGCCACCCGCAATCTGGCCTTCGATCATCATCGGATTGACGGCGCGACCGATATCATAGGCGACGAGAAAGCGCTCGATCGTCACGCCGCCGGTTTCGCGATCCACACGAAGTTTCGCGACATGCACGCCATAGGGATAGGTCATGTGATCGGTGCGGTGCCAACCTTCACAGGAAAGCCCGCCATGCTGGCGCGCAATCTCGGCCAGCGTGATTGAAGGCCCCGCCTCTTTGTCCCGGCGCGCGACCGCGCCATCTGCGATGGCGAGCGCGTGGGCTGGAGCCTGCAACAGTTCGGCTGCAATATCGATCACCGCTTTGCGCAAATTCAGCGCCGCGTCGTAAGTGGCGCTTCCCGTCATGACTGTGGCGCGCGATGCATGGGCACCCACGCCATCGGCGATGCGGTCGGTCTGGCCATGCACCACGCGGATGCGGCGGTAATCGACACCCAAGCCATCGGCGCAAATCTGTGCCATCACGGTCTCGAAACCCTGGCCCAAAGACGCGCCGCCCGTGACCAGTTCAATCTCACCGGATGATTGCAGATGGATGTGCACGCCATCCTTTGGCCCGAGCCCCGTCTTTTCGACAAAGCAGGCGAGCCCTATCCCTACCGCTTCGCCTTTCCTGCGACGAAGCGCGCATTCTTCCTGCAGCGCATTCCAACCGATGCGTGCCAGCGTCTTGTCCAGCAGCAGCGGGTAATCGCCGGAATCCAACACCACATCGGTACCAAGCGCAGAAAGCCCTCGCGCAAACGGCATGGCATCAGCAGAGATTAGGTTGCGCCGCCGCACTTCGACGCGATCCAGCCCCAGTTTGGCCGCCACCGCATCGAACAGCCTTTCGCGCACGAAGGTCCCTTCATAGCGTCCGGGCGCGCGGTATGTCGCCGCCGGTGTCTTGTTGGTGAGGCGAAAATGCGCCCGGCTGCGAAAGGCCGGCATGTGATAGGGCCCGGACAGCATCCCGCTGGTGAGGTCTGGCACGCGCGCGCCATGGGTTCGCACATAGGCACCCTGGGCGTGGAAAAATTCATCGTCCATGCCCAGAACGTGGCCCTGTGCATCCACTGCCGCACGCAGCCTATGATGTTGCTCGCGCGAATGATTGGCGGCGATCAGATGTTCGCGGCGATCCTCGATCCATTTTACCGGCCGTGCAAACCGGCGCGCCGCCGCGGAAACCAGCACGTCTTCCGGATAAAGCTCGCCTCTTATCCCGAAACCGCCGCCGACATTGCCCTCCTTGAGATGAACGGATTCCGGCACCCGCCCGAGAACGCGCGCCAGATTGTCGCGCGTCCGGTGCGGGACTTTGGCCGCGCCGTAAAGTTCAAGCACATCGCGTTCCGGATCGTAGCGCGCGATTGCGCCGCGGGCTTCCAGCGGAACGCCGGAGTGACGTCCAATCGAGAGTTCCAGTTCGATGACGTGCGCGGCGACCTCAAACGCCGCATCCAGATCGCCATAGGCATTTTCAATGGTGATCGGCTCGGTGGAAAGCCCGGACGCGAACTCACCAGGAGCAGCGGTGACATCCAGCAACGGTGGCAGTTCCGCAAGTTCCACGCCGACAAGAGCCGCCGCATCTTCGGCCGTATAGGGGTCCTCTGCGAATACAGCCGCCACCGGATCGCCGACATAGCGCACGCAATCCCGGGCCAGCGCATATTGCCGATAGGGCTTCAACACCTCGGCGGCGGGATCGCGAAAATCGATTGGGCCGAGATAGGAGATTTCGGCTGCGGTCCACACGGCGATAACGCCTTTGACCGCAAGCGCGGCTGTTGTGTCGATGCCGAGAATTCGTCCATGTGCAATCTGCGACCGCACCACCCGCATATGAAGCTGACCGGCAAACCCGATATCGTCGGCAAAGCGTCCCTGGCCCCGCAACAGCGGTTCGTCTTCCAGACGCGCCAGCGCTCGGCCAATCGCCGTCCCGCTCCGTTGCGCGTCAGGAAAACGTCGGGCCATGGAGCCTTTTCCGCGAGGATTTTGTAGGTGGCTGATCTTGCACTTAATGTAGGGATTTAGGATAGTCGCCGTTCCAAAATCAATCCAAATACAAATTTTGGTACAATTTCAGGAGGTATCCTTGTCCGCAACCGGTGAAGCAGGCCTCAAACTGGTGCAGGGTGGATATGGGGGCCTGCGCGGCTGGATCGACCAGGTCGAGAAGATGGGGGAACTCGTCCGGGTCAATGGCGCCAGCTGGGATGCTGAAATGGGGGCCATCACCCATATGCTGACCGAGCACAGCCACGGCACCGCGCCGGCGCTGCTGTTCGATGAAATCCCGGGCTACCCCAAAGGCCATCGGACGCTGTACGGCCATTTCTCATCGGTAAAGCGCGTGGCGCTGACGTTGGGCCTGCCGCTCGAACGAGAGCGCAAACTCGATATCGTCAAGCAATATTACAATAGCATCCAGACGATGAAGCACATCCCGCCGCGTTATGTGAAGGATGGGCCGATCCTTCAGAACGTCCTGGAAGGCGATGCTATCGACGTCCTGAAATTTCCTGTGCCGCGGCATCATGAACTCGACAAAGCGCGCTATATCGGCACCGCCAATTGCGTGATCACGCAAGACCCGGACGCCGGCTGGTTCAACCTCGGCTGCTATCGCAACCAAGTTTACGACGCCAAGACCATCGGCTGCCAGATCACCGAAGGAAAGCATGGCCGCATCCACCGCGACAAATATTTCGAGCGCGGCGAGAAGATGAAGGTCGTCGTGCTGGTCGGCCAGGACCCGCTGCTGTTCATGCTGGCGGCGAGCCCCTTGCCAGAGGGCATTAGCGAGCTCGATTTCGCCGGCGGTTTGCGCGGCGAACCCATCGATGTGATCCGCGGTCCCTATACGGGTTTTCCCATTCCTGCCGATGCCGAAATTGCTATCGAAGCGGAAGCGGTGCCCGGAATGGTGCGCGAGGAAGGCCCGTTCGGCGAATGGATGGGTTATTATTCCGACGACACGGTGCCGCGTCCTTATCTCAACATCAAAACCATCCTGCACCGCAACGATCCCATCCTGACCTGCGCGCCGCAGCACAAGCCGGTCGATGAGACCGGCCTGCTGAAAGGCATTGCGGGCGCCGCGCAAGTGTGGCGCGCGCTGGAGGCCTGCGGCCTTCCCGATATTCTGGGGGTGTGGAACCACGAAGCCGGCCCGGCGACGCGTTTCACCGCGATTCAGATCAAGCAGCGTTATCCCGGCCATGCCCGCAACGTGCTGCATGTGGCGTGTTCGTGCCAAGGCGGTGCCTACGCAGGCAAGTGGACCGTGGTGGTCGACGAGGACATCGACGCCGGGGATTTGGATCAGGTGCTGTGGGCGATGTCGACCCGATTCGATCCGATGACGGATATCGATCTGGTGCAAAAGGCGTGGGCGTCCAAGCGCGATCCGCTCTATTTGCCGGGCAATTTCAACAATCGTATCCTGATCGACGCGTGTATTCCTTACGACAAATTGCTGAAGGGCACGTTTCCTCCGGTGGTCGATGTCAGTGCCAAGCTGCGCAGCGATTTAAAGGCGAAATTCCCTCAGCTTTTCCGATAGGCTGACCAGATGATGGGCCGTGCCGTCTGCCTCGCCTTCGGACTCGCACTTGGGGCAGCCGCGTTGCCGGCGCGGGCCGCAACCCCGGCGGAGTTCTATAAAGGACGCACGATCTCCGTGATCATCGGCTACTCGGCCGGCGGCGGTTATGATCTGTATGCGCGCGTGCTCTCGCAGCATCTGGGCCGGCACATTCCGGGCAATCCCACCGTCATTCCGCAGAACATGCCGGGCGCCGGCAGCATCAAGGCCGCCAATTACATTTTCATAGCTGCCCCGAAGGACGGCACGGTCATCGGCACCTTCGCGCGCGGTATGGCCAGCACCGCGCTGATCGGCCAGACCAATATCGACGCACGGAAGTTCACCTGGCTCGGCAGCATGACCAAAGACGTGACGGTCTGCATCAGCTGGAACACCTCGCCGATCAAAACGTGGAACGACGCCATGACCAAACAATTCACGGCGGGCGGCGAAGGGGCCGCAGGCGATCCCGATATTTTTGCCAAGCTCTACAAGAATGTGTTCGGGGCAAAGATTAGACTTGCAACGGGATTTCCGGGTACCACCGACATCACATTGGCGATGCAGCGCCGTGAAGTGGACGGTCTGTGCGGAATCTCATGGAGCACGGTCAAAGCTCGTTACGGCAATTGGGTTGCAGAGAAGAAGATCAACATATTGGTCCAGGCCGCGCCCGCCAAAGATCCCGACCTACCCAATGTGCCACTCGCCAGCGAACTTGCCAAAACCACGGAACAACGTCAGATCCTCGATTTCGCCGTTGCCAATGAAGTTCTGGCAAGGCCCTTCGTGGCGCCGCCGGGTATCCCTGCCGATCGCAAGGCTGTGTTGGTCGCGGCCTTTGCGGACACGCTGAAAGACCCGGCCTTCCTCGCCGATGCCCGGAAGACGATGATCGACATCAATCCCGTCAGCGCAGCCGAAGCCGAAGCGGTTGTGGCATCCCTGTATGCGCTTCCCAAGGACGTGGTCGCCAAGGCCGCGCGCGCAATCTATTGAGCGCAGACAGCACGGCCGGAGACGATGGCCGGATCGGGTCGCGCTTTCGCCGGCGCGAAGACATACCGCTGCTGAGAGGCCAGGGGCGCTTTGTCGACGACATCCGCATTCCCGGTCTGCTCCATGTCGCATTCGTGCGCAGCCCGCATGCTCATGCGGCCATTCATGCTATCGATACCGCGGCTGCACGCGCGACGCCCGGTGTTCATGCCGTTTTGACTTTGGACGATTTGACGCCGGCGCTCGCCAAACGCCGCATGGTTCGCGAGCCTGGCCAAGGTGGCCGGGCCAGAGAAAATCTTTGGCCCTATCCGCTTTCCTGCGGCGAGGTTGCCTTTGTCGGCGAACCGGTGGCGCTGGTCGCGGCGGCGAACCGTTATCTGGCAGAAGATGCGGCAGCGCTTGTTGAGGTGGATTACGAGCTGCTGGCGCCGGTGACCGACGCGCGCGAGGCCGCGCTTTCCGGCGCCAATCCGGTGCGGCGCGAACTCACCTCCAATGTCATCAGCACATATCGTGTTGCCTATGGCGATACGGACAGCGCCTTTCGCAACGCCGCTCATGTGTTTCGCGAAGAATATTTTCAGCATCGCGGTGGCGCGCATTCGCTGGAGGGCCGTGGCTCGGTCGCCGAATATCAGCCCGGAGCGGATGGGATCACGCTCTGGGCTTCCACGCAGAAGGCGCACGATCTGCATCAAAATCTCGCGGCCTTTGTGCGCATCGATGAAAATCACTTGCGCGTGGCCGCGCCTGATATCGGCGGCGGTTTTGGTCCCAAACTGTGCGTCTATCCCGAAGACGTTGCCGTGGTGGCGGCGGCGAAATTGCTGAAGCGTTCGCTGAAGTGGGTGGAAGATCGCCGCGAGCATTTCATCGCAGCGGTGCAGGAGCGCGATCAATATTGGACGCTGGAAGTCGCGCTCGATACCGAGGCGCGCATTCTGGGTGTTCGCGGAAAGTTGGTGCACGATCAGGGCGCCTATGCGCTTCAGGATGTGAATCTTCCCTACAACTCGGCATCCGCGGTTACGGGTCCCTATATCGTGCCCGCGCTCGCCATGGACGTGGTCATCGCGCATACGAACAAAGTGCCCGTCTCGTCCGTGCGCGGCGCAGGCTATCCGCAAGCCGCCTTCGCGATGGAGCGGCTGATGGACCGGGCCGCGCGCGAACTGAATCTGGATCGCGGCGAAATGCGTCTGCGCAATCTCATTCCCCCGGAAAAAATGCCTTATGAAAGTCCGCTGAAGGCGCGTTCCGGTGCGCCCATCCTCTATGACAGCGGCGATTACCCGGCCACTCAGGCCGCCGCATTGGACCGCGCCGGTTGGAAGGATTTTTGGCGCCGGCAGCGCGAGGCGCGCGAAAGCGGGCGCTATATCGGTATCGGGCTCGCACACGGGCTGAAGGGCACCGGCCGCGGACCATTCGAGATGGCGCTTGTGCGTGTGAGCGGCACGGGACGCGTCTCTGTGCTGACGGGCGCGTCTGCAATGGGTCAGGGACTCGCCACCGCGCTTGCGCAAATCTGTGCCTCCGAACTTGGCGTTGACCCCGCAGACGTCAGCGTGGTCGCCGGCGATTCTTCGGTCGTGCCGGTGGGCCTTGGCGGATTCGCCAGCCGCCAGACGGTGACGGCCGGAAATTCCACCTTGCTCGCCGCGCGCGAAGTGGCTCGGAAGGCAAAGACCCTTGCCGGCATGCTGTTGCAGATGCCCCCCGACGATCTGGAATTGGCGGGCGGCGTTGTCCGCATCAAGACATCGCCAGAACGGGCCATCTCGCTCGGGGATCTGGCGCGCGCGCTGCGCGGTGGACCGGGCTACGCCTTTCCGCCGGGTTTCGATCCAGGGCTCGAAGCGAGTGCCGCGTTCCGTATCGATCAGCTCGCCTACGCCAATGCCTCGCATGTGGCGGAGGTGGAGGTTGATATTGAAACCGGCGGTGTGCATATCCTGCGCTATTGCGCCCTTCATGATCACGGCGTGCAGGTGAACCCGATGATCGTCGATGGCCAGACGCGCGGCGGCATCGCCCACGGCATCGGCAACGCGTTGTACGAGTGGATGGGCTATGACGAAACTGGCCAACCCATAACGACGAGTTTCGCCGATTACCTGCTGCCCAGTTCGACGGAAGTGCCGAGCATCGAAAGTTTCTACAGCAGTTCGCCTTCGCCATTGAACCCGATGGGCGTAAAGGGTGCCGGAGAAGCCGGCGTGATTCCGGCCGCGGCAGCAGTGATTTCGGCCATCGAAAATGCGCTTGAACCGTTTGGTGTCCGCATTACGCAAGTACCGCTGATGCCCTATAGGTTGGTCCAGCTCATCGCGGCGGGGCGTACGGGAAGAGGCAAAGAATGACCGGCTACAAACTCGCGACGTACCAATCGGAAAACGGACCGCGTGCGGGAATCATTGTCGGCGATTCCGTCTTTGATGCCGCGGAACTGACGCAGCAGGCCGGCTACATCAGCGTGCTGCGTATCCTTGAGGATTGGGCTCAGGCGAAGGAATCGATCCGGGCCGCTGTGCGAAATGTCGGCGCCGGGTGGAAAATCGAGGAAACAGAATTTCGGGCGCCTGTCTTGTGGCCCGGCGCGATCTATTGCGCA
>DATARE010000019.1:0-3378 GCA_036264295.1 Micropepsaceae bacterium
CCGGTACCAAGTGGATCGCCGGTGTAATTCCCCATGGCGTTGGCTGCGGAGACGATCTTGTCCGCGCACAACAGCGAGGAAATCGGCTTCTTCGCATCGAGGTCTGTGGTCTGCAGCAGATCGCGAATATCGATCTGGTTGACCCACAGTTCGTAGAATGGATTTTTCTTGAGTGTGTCGGCAGGAAGTCCCGCCTTGAAATGCGGAAACGCATATCCCAGCGCGCGCGCGAGCAGCACCGAATTGACGCCGCCGCCGGAGGTCCCGCTGACGATCTTGATCGTGACCTTGTGGTTGGGAGCGCCGCCCGCGCCCTTGGCCACTGTCCAGGCATCGAGCGCCTCAATCAAAAAATCGAGCACGCCCGCGGTATAGGCGGCCGCCGACACCGTGCCGCCCAGAACCAGACCGATCTCGAATTCATCGGGCTTTGGCGTGGGTGCTTGCAAGGGAAAGAAATCGCCTACGGGGCGATCGGGAACATCGACCAGAATGTTCTTGTCGGGATTGGGAATAACCGGGTCCATATCTTCGCCCCCAGAACGAAAAATCGACAATATGCTTCGGACGCAAAACTTCGCCCGCTATGGTTTGCTCGGCAATTTTGAAAAGAAATCCCAAATCGCAACGGGCGCATCCAGATCGCGCGTCTCGCGGCCAAGGCCACCCCAATCCTGCGGCGTGCGCGTCGGCACCACGTGGCCTCCGCCATGAATTGCGTACAGCACGACGAGCGGCTTGCCCGATGCCGACCATGTCGTTTCATCGACGGATGTCGGATCGGATGGATTCTTGTGTGGCAGATGTTTCGTTTCCGGCGCGGCCGTGATGCCGTTGAGCTTCGCCCAATATTGCCCCGTTTCTTGTGACGAAAACACGGGGCCAAGACTGGTGCCGCCGAGCATCACATTGCCACCATTGAAAGGATTGATCGGATCGGCGGTGCCATTGATGATCATTACCGGCATGGCCGCGCCCGACGGCGTGCACGCCAGGTTCGTGGGCGCCGGCACGCTGGCCGACAATGCGGCGACACCGGCGAACACATTGGCGCGCTCCATCGCGAAGCGGTAGCCGAGCTGACCACCATTGGACCAGCCGGCGGAAAAGACGCGCTTCCTGTCGATGGCGTGATCGGCCGCCTCCTTGGCGATCATCGCATCCACGAAGCTCTCATCGTCGATATTCATCACGCGTGCGGGCTGGGGCGAGCCCTTGCGGCAATCGTTCCAAGTGTTCTGAAAGCCGTCGGGATAAGCGACGAGGAACCCGTCCCGGTCCGCCAGCATGTCGAATTCAAAACCCGTGACTTCGCGCATGGAAGGACCATCGCCGCCCGAGCCGTGGAAAACAAACAACAACGGCGCGTTCGGTTTCAGAGTGCGTGGCACATAAAGCACAAAGCCTCGCTGCATGCCCTTCACGGAAATCTGATGCTGTTCCACCGCACCGGTAAGCTTCGGTTGCGCCGCCAAAGCAGCGGGTGCAAGACCGCCGGAAAGTGCAGCCCCGATGAGAACGGAAGCCGCCGAACCCATCCCGAGATATTGGAAATTCCCAGTTTTCATCGCAGCGCCTCCCTGACGGGTGCGCAGCTTAGAGCGATTTGCTGCCGGATGTAATCCGTTGCCCCAGGACTCAGAGCACGAGTTCGATCAGGAAGGGACCGCGTCTGCCATTGGCGTGGGTCAGCAGATCGGCGAACCGTTCCAGCGTATCGGCGCGTGCCGCTTCCACGCCCATGCTTTTCGCCATGCCTGTCCAATCGAGGTCGGGCCGGTCGAGCGCAAAAAGATCGCGCGAGGCATGGCCGCCAACCGCGCCGACCTGTTTCAGCTCGTGGAAAAGGATGGCGTATTTGCGGTTGGACAGGATCAGCGTCGTCACATCCAGGTTTTCGCGCGCCTGAGTCCAGAGCGCCTGGATCGTGTACATCGCCGAGCCGTCCGCCTGGATGGCGATCACCCGGCGATCCGGAGCGCCGATGGCAGCGCCCGTGGCGAGCGGAAATCCGCCGCCAATCGCACCGCCCGGCACTTGCAGCCAATCGTGGGCTGCCGCGGTTTTGGTGGCCGCAAAGAAGGGGCCGCGCAAGGTGATAGCTTCATCGATCAGGATGGCATTTTCCGGAGAAAGCGCCGCCAGCGTCGCCGCTGCCCCTTCGGCGCTCATCGGGCCCGAGCCCGGGGCCACGTTGGTGCGGTGTTCAGGGACCGGCACGCCGGGGCAATTCAGTTCCGCCGCAAGCCGCGACAGCGCGTCGGGCAAGTCATCAAGTGCGCTCGCCAGCACATGCGAGGCCGCGTCTTTTGGCGACATGATTCCGGGTTTGCCGGGATAGGCGAAGAATGCGACCGGCTCCTTGGTGCCCACCAGGATGAGATGCTTCACATCCTTCAGCTGGGCCACCGCCTCATCGACCGGATAAGGCACGATATCGAGCAAGGGCCGCCCACGCCCGCGCGCGATGCGTGCGTTGAAGGTGGGCGCCATGATGCGGGCGCCGGTGGCTTGGGCAATGCTATAGGCGGTCGCAAGCGAGTCCGCCTGCAATGCCGTCCCGGCCAGCAGGATCACCGCGGATTCGCGCGACTTAAGCGCGCGAGCGGCACCGGCAATTGCGTCGTCGGATACTTTTGTCCGCGCCGGAACGGACAATGGTGTGCCCGGCGCGCCGCCTTCGTTCCAGCTGACATCCGATGGCAGAATCAAGGTCGCGATTCCGCCCGGCGCGGCCAAGGCACCAGCGACCGCTTCTGCGGCGTCCACGCCAAGCGTTTCGGTGCGCAGGGTCCTCTTCACCCATTGCGATACCGGCCGCGCGAAACCTTCGACATCCGAAGTCAAAGGCGGATCGAGCGGGGCATGATAGGTTGCCTGATCGCCCACGATATTCACGATGGGCGTGCGGGCGCGTCTGGCATTGTGCAGATAGGCCAAGCCGTTTGCGAGGCCGGGCCCGCAATGCATCAGCGTGGCGGCGGGCTTGCCGGCCATGCGGCCATAGCCATCGGCAGCACCCGTGACCACGCCTTCGAACAGGCCGAGCACACAGCGCATGCCCGGCGTGCGGTCCAACGCGGCGACGAAATGCATTTCGCTGGTGCCGGGATTGGCAAAGCACGTATCGATGCCAGCCGCCAGCAGCGTGCGGACCAGGCTTTCAGCGCCGTTCATGGGAATTGCTTTCCATCACTTGGAATCGCGCAAAGACACCGTGCGATTGAACACCGGACGATTGCGCCCCTTGGCGATATCGAGACAGAAATATCCCTGTCGCTCGAACTGGATCGCCTCGCCTTCCGCCGCATCCTGAAGCGCGGGTTCGAGCTGCGCGTCGGATAGGATCTCCAGCGACTGCGGGTTCAAATCCTTGGT
>DATARE010000026.1:0-7689 GCA_036264295.1 Micropepsaceae bacterium
TTGTTCGGCATCCGGCGCCTTGTCATAAGGGCCATCGAGTTTGATCGTCGCGCCCGTCGGGCTGATGAGGGTGATCTGCTGCCCCTCCTTCAGCGTGAGCGGCTTGGTGGAATCCACCGTCTGACCGACGCGCAACGCAACCCGGCGCGCGTCGATGACAATGAAATCCGCCGCTTTGGCCGTCGCATAAGAACCAGCCAACACTGCAAAACTGATGAAAGCCGTGCTCAAGCGGGATGCGCAAATCATGGCTGCCCTCCATAGGCTTGCTGCTCGGAACGAGAGGAGCCGCCGCCGGCGTCACCGACGCCGCTTTCGCCGACTCCGATCAATGTGAATGCCGCCCAGTTGAACGGATGCGATGTCGCGGCGGCGCCGATCAAATCCAATTGCGATCGCCGCAACGCGTCGGCGAGCCCTCGCCGATCCCCTTTGGCATAGCGCTGGAAAACATCCGTCATCAATTTTGTCGTCGCCGCCGACGGCACTTCCCAATGGCTTGCCAAAACCGCGCGTGCGCCGGCATTGAAGAACGCATCCGCGAGCCCTTCCAGCGCACCGCCGCCGAAACGGCCGCCCCCCGCCGCGGCAGTGTTGCACGCCGAAAGAACCACGAGATCGGCATTGAGCTTCAGGGCCGCAACTTCGCTCGCTTCCAGCAATCCGTCTGCATCGGCGCTTGCTGCATCCGTTGCGGGCGGCGACAGCACCAGGCCGGGCTCGGCCTGACAATGCAGTTCCCCCGGAAGCAGACCATGCGTGGCAAAATACACCACCCGATATTGATCGAGTGGACGCGCCCGCAGATCGGTTTCGGTTGCGTTCGCGGCGAGCAATACCGAGCCGGGATCGCCGCCCAGGGCGCGCGAGACCGCATTCACCTCCTCGGCCGTATCGTGCAAAGGCGGCAGCGCGCGCAGCAAGGCCGAGGACATCGGCGCGGCGTCCCGGCAGCCAAGGGCTAGCGCTTCGAGTGCCGCGGTCCCGCGCGTTTGCGCATCCCCCGCGCCGGTCAACACAGGATCGCCGAAACCCAGGAACGGCCGCGCGGCAACCACCCGCCTGGTTTCGGCCTCGCGCAGCGAAAGGAAGGCGCGGGGGCTGGGCACCTGGCTGACAGCCATGCTGCGGATAAGCCATGCCGCATCGGAATAGGTGGTCGATTGCGACGGCATGGCGCTGAGAAGAAGGCTGAAGGGAAGATTCGCCAGCGCCCCTTGCGGCGCCACGATCAGATGATCGATGTTTTTCAGTTCGGGGGCAAAGGGCTCAAGCAATTGGACATAGAGCGCGTGCGCGCTGCCCAGCGGAAACGCAGGCAGCCGACCCAATTGCGGCTCGAAAGCGCGGCGCAGAAAACCGATATCGGACGTGAGACTCTCCGACGTCGCGTCCAGTTTCTTGATGGTAAGGCCTTTGTCGGTGACGAGAAGCCCAAAACTTTCTTGCAGACCGACGACGAAGGACAGCAAAGCCTCGCCGGGTCTCAATCGCGTTTTCACGTCGGAAAGGTCGGCCGGCGCGGGAGCGGTGAAGCGCGCAAAATCGGGAAAGCTCTGCTGCGCGCGGGCAAGCAATTCGTCGGCACGCGCCGACGCGGCGGCAAGATTTTGCGCCTGCTGGGCCTCCCGCGCGGGACTGCGCTCGTCGTCGGGTTTGGCGAATTCCGCCGCGATATTGATGCGGATTTCGTCGCGCGCACGTTGCGCCTCCTGCGCATCGCGAACCAGCGTCGACAGCGAGGGATTGGCCGCGGCGAGACGCGCCGAGGCCCGCGCAATCGCCTGATCGGCAACATCGGAATTGATCATCTGCGTGACGCGATAGATCTCGGCATCCAGCATCGCGCGCTGCTGCGGATCGTCCATTGTGGCGCTGGCAGCCGCAATGAAGGGAATGATCTGATCGGGCACCACGCGGCTGCGGCCGACGGGACTCTTTTCGAGAATGGCCATGGCGGCGCGGAAATGCCGAAGCGCCAAAGGATAAAGCCGCTGATCGGTATAGAACCGTCCGATCCGCAGTTCGGCCAGCACGACGGGCGCAGAATCGCCGAACAGCTTCTGGCGCAATTCGATGGTTTCGAGGAAATTCTTTTCCGCTTCGGCAACGCGGCCCTGGCGCTCATTGACCTCTGCAATGAGGGACAGCACGTCCGGGCGCCACCACAGCGCCAAACCGGGTTCGAGGCTGATGATCCACAACGCCTCTTCGGCGGCGGCTTGGGCACCGGCGACATCGTCGAGCTTCAACGCCATCTCGGCTTCGATGCGCAGAGAATGCGCCAACTCGCCGCTGCTGATGGTGGGCAGCCCCGACAATCCGCCAATTGCGCCTGGCGCGCCATTCGCCCCGTCGACGCCGGCGCGGCGGTCGGCCGTTGCCTGGCGGGCGAAGGCGAGCGCCTCGGTGAATTTGCGCTGATTGGCGGCATCAAGCGCCAGATAGGAATTGAGCCGGGCCCGCCCATCGGCGCTGGATGAGCCTTCGACGATGGGCGTGGATCGCCGGAACAGGCCCGCCGCCTCATCGAACCGCCCCTGATTGCTGACCTGCAGGCCAAGCTCCATCAGCGCGAGCCCGACGGGAAGCGAATCCGCGCCGAACAGACGCGTGTCGATTTCCAGCGCGCTGCGCAAAGCGGTTTCCGCGGCGGCATAATCATTGCCGCTGCTATAGGCACGGGCCAGTTCGACGAATTGAGAGGTGCGCGAGAAATCTCCCGTGCCCGAGCGGAAAATGGCCGCGGGAAGACGTGCCGAGAGGAAATTTTCGCCGGCAGAGATTTCAGCGGGAGCGACAGGCTGCCGCGACGCCGCGGCAATCGCAGCACCCAACACGGGCAGCATGCCGGGCAATCCTTCCGCCTGGTAGAGCGTACGATCCACACCCGCAATCAGGATGATCCGCGGCCAGCTGGTGCTTTGCATCGCGCAGAGGAAAAGCACGCTGTTGCCGGCGCCTGCATCGCCAAGCGATTGACCGGGCCCACAGGAAAGCTGTTCGGTGACGGAAAGCGCCTCCGCCATGACTTTCGCGCGCGAGAGCACAATGGCGCGACGGGCCACTGCATCCGCCGGCAGGCTGGCGCCGAGCGTCAAAGTCCGCAAGCCTCCCGCACTTTGGGCGTTGGTGCCACAGTAGATTTCGGCGGGTCTTCCGTCGGAGAGGCTGCCATCCGCACGGCAGACCTCGCCCCCCAAATCCATTCCCAATTCCGGACCCGAATTGCCGAGTTCGGCAGCCGCCGTGATCCCCGCGAACGCCAAGGTCGCCAGCCCTATAAGCGAAAGCAGCCGCTTGCTGTTCATTGCCAGAAGGCCTCGTTGCCCCAGCTGGAATAGGTTTGGCCGAAAGGCGGTATCGCGTGCGGCGTCAATCCGCCCGGCGGCGGTGCGAATTGCCGGAGCAATCCCTCGATCAGCACGGAGGTCGCCGAGCGCACGGTCCCCTCAGCGCCGCTCAGCGACGCGGCCACTTCATCGGTCAGCATGTCGGCAAGGGCGAAATCGGCATCGCTCGTGGCGGAGGTGGCATCCGTGGCATCCTGCGCCCCGACCGCGGCCGGCGGCGGGATTGTCAATGCAATCGGCGTGGTCGGGCCGGTGATCAGATTCCGGATGACGCCATTGTCGATCACGACGGCGTTGTCGCGGATCACGCCCACCGGACCGGACACGCTCGCTGAAGACAGCAAATAATTCGCCTGGTCGGCACCGGCCAAGGCGAGACCGCTCACGGTGACGATCTTGCCGGTGCCGGCGTTCGGATTGTCGTAACTGCCAGCCGCCGGATTGTTCAGCGCCACATCGTCGACGGCAATTGCGCCCGACAGTTGGTAATTGGACGCCGTCAATGTCGCCGCATTGCTGCCGTCCGACGTTTTCTCGACGGTTCCGGTTAACGACGCAATGAGGGCCGCAGCATTGATGACGCCGATCGTTGCCGATGCGCTGTTGGAAACCAACACGTAATTGCCCTGGCTCGCGCCGGTCAGCGCCAGCCCGTTCACCGTGACGAGCTTGCCGCTGCCCACGATTCTGCTGTCGTAATTGCCGTTTGCCGCAGCGCCCAAAGCGACATTGTCACCCGGAAGGACACCGGAAAGCTGGAAGTTCGCGCCCGTCACATTTGCGGTTGTGGTTCCGTCATAGGTTTTCTGCACGGTGCCAACCAGCGAAGCTGTCAAGGGCGCCGGGGTGACGCTGAGCGTGCCGTCATTGCGGGCGGTGATGACGTAGTTCTGCGCCGCGCCGCCGGAGCTGGTGATGACATAAGCGCCGACATTCGAGCCGGTGTTGGCGCTGGTGGAGATATTGAGACCGGAAACCACCGCAGCTTTGTCATTGTTGCGCAAACCCGTGATCGTCGCTGTCAGCGTTGGGTTCACGAGACCATATTCCCGCGTCTTGTCATCAACCGTCACGGTCAGGCCAGCGGGGGTGACGCTGAGCGTGCCGTCATTGCGGGTGGTGATCGTGTAATTCTGCGCCGTCCCGCCGGAACTCGTGATGGCATAAGCGCCGACATTGGAACCCGTGTCAGCGCTGGTCGAAAGGGTCAAACCCGAAACCACGTTCGCGCTGTCGTTGTTGCGAAAGCCCGTGATGTTCGCGGTCAACGACGGGTTTGCGAGACCATATTCGCGGGTCTTGTCATCGACTGTCACCGTAAGGCCGGCGGGCGTGACGCTCAGTGTGCCGTCATTGCGGGTGGTGATCGTGTAATTCTGCGCCGTCCCGCCGGAACTCGTGATGGCATAATTGCCGACATTCGAGCCGATGGTGGCGCTGGTCGAAAGGGTCAGACCCGACACCACGTCCGCGCTGTCGTTGTTGCGAAAACCCGTGATGCTCGCCGTCAGCGGCGGGTTGGCAAGACCATATTCCCGCGCCTTGTTGTCCACCGTCACGGTCAGCGCAGCGGGATCGATGTGCAGATTGCCATTGGCAAATTGGAAGCCGTAATTGAAGTCGGATGCGAGCGATCCTGGACCCGCCAGAATGGCATAATCCCCGATATTGGAACCGATCCCGGCATTGGTGCTGAGCGCGGGCTGCCCCGTCACGGCGTTGGCGAGCGCGTCATTTCCCACCAGCCCGGTGATTGTCGCGGTAAGTGCCGGGTTTGCGTCGCCATAGGCTCTGGTCTTGCTGTCCGCTGTGACGGTCAAAACCGGTGCAAGCGCATAGACAAACCGATTGCCCGCGGACGTGATGGCCGCATAGCTGCTGCTCGCGAAATCGAAAACGCGATTGTAGAATGGCGATGCGTTCAGCCCCGCGGCATTGTTGCTCGCAGGATCATTCAAGAAAGCAAGCCAGCGCCCGCCGCCGCCAACATTCAGAGCCGTGCCGCCCGCCTGATTGACGAAATCGCCACCGGCCGCGAGCACCAGCGCATCCCCGCCGCTATTGGCATAGATCGACGCGCCACCGCCAAGAATGAGATCGCCTTCCGCGCTGACAAGAACGGTTCCAGCAATCGAGGCTGCGTTATTGCCGATTTGTGCGCTGCTGACCGTCACGCTTCCGGAGGCCATGATGTTGATATTTCCGCTGGCGTTTGGCGTGGCTGCATTCGCGCCATTGCCGATACCCGCAAAATTGCCACCCCCCGTCAGAGCGACGTTCCCCGTCATTTCCGCGACGATGTTGCCGCCCCCCGCACCATTAAATCCCACTTGCGCGAAACCATTCACCGCGCTGACGGAAAGATCGCGCGCGGCAATCGAGACCGTTCCGCTCTGGCTGCCAAAGGCAACATTGCCCACCGCCAACGGGCCACCAATGAAAACGCTTCCACCATTGTTGCCGAACGACGCGGCGGTGCTGAGCACATTTTCGGGCAGCGTCACACCATCCCATCCTCCGACTGCCAGGACGCTACCGGCACCGCTGTTTTGCACGCTGGCATCCAGCGTCACATTGTGTTCGGCCAGCAAGCCCAGCGAGTGCGCGCTGCCATAGATGACCGGACTGGTGACGGTCACATCATTCGACGCTTCCACCAGCACATTGGTGAGGGCCAGTGCGTCGGTGACCTTTTTGGCAAACACCGCATCGACGGTGACATCTTGGGGATCGATCAGCCAAACCCCGGTTTTGCCGGCGGATGCGGAGGTATCGGCATGGGCTGTATCGGCGATCTGCAAATCATGGCCGGAGGTTTCCACCGTGCCGCCATCGCCTCCCGTCGCGCCGCCCTTGGCGCTGATCGACGCGGCGAATTTCGTTTCGCCCGATGAATAGACCGTCACCGTGCCGCCTTGGCCGCTGCTGACAGCATTGGCTGCGATATTCGCGTTCCCCACGGTAACAGAATTGGCGTTGGGTTCGGGGCCGGCACCATGAAGCGCGCCACCGATCAGAACCGCGCCGCCGCCGCTCTCGCCCGAAACGCTGAGGCGTGCGCCATCCGCGACGGTGATTTTGTCTGCCGTCACCGCGATCCTGCCGCCCGTTTCGCCCGCACCATTTCCAGACGCAACGAGCGAACCAGCGACATTGACCGTTCCGCCATCGCCCGCATCGAGCACGATCTCGCCGTTCTGCAGGGACGCCGTTGTCGCTTCGACAATGCCGGTCGTGTTGATCACATTGTCCACGACATTTCGGGCGGCGCGCGCGGTCATCAGGACTTTGCCGCCCTGCGCCGTAATGGTTCCGGAATTCGACACCAGGCCGGGCACGGGCGAGCCGTCGTCGGATTGCGGCGTTTCGGAAACCGGCGCCGTCACCGCATAGCGGATAAGATTGTCGCCGTCGAAATCGACCGAAAACGCGTTGGCGCCGCCCAGCACGACGCGGCCGAGATTGGCCTGTATCACGCCTTCATTGGCGACATGCGCGGCGGAAAGCACCGCGGAACCGCCCGGCGCGGTGTTGATGGTGCCTTTGTTCACGACGCCCGCATTGGGATTGGGCGAGGCAGTGCCGAAATTGTAATTGCCCGCCAGGAAATCCGGGTCGCGGATGTCGGAGGTGGTGGCGATCAATCCGCCGATGTCGATCTGGCTGCCCTGGCCAAAGAAGACGCCGTTGCGGTTGACCAGCCAGACCTGGCCATTGGCAGAGATCGTGCCATCGATGGCGGACGCCCCGCTTCCAACGACGCGGTTGAGCGTTATGGCGGCGCTGTCGGGCTGCTGAAAAACCACCTTCGACCCGGCGCCGACCGAAAAGCTCTGCCAGTTTATGATGGCCTTCTTGCTGGACTGAAGAATGACGGTGCTGGTTTCACTGGGCGAAGCGATCGAGACCGATCCTGCACCAACCGATGCCCCCGAAGGCAGAACGGGAGAGGCGCCCCGTGCGACAGGAATGCCGAGGGTGAGAACGAATACGAGTCCACCGGCCGATACGGTCAGCCCACAGACGATTCTCGATTTCCCCCCTACCATCTGGCCCCGACTAGAACCTGATCGCGATGTTCAACAAAACCTTCGTCGCACGCTTGCCATCGTCACTTCCCTGAACGGCTGCCAATGTTTGCGCAGCCTCGATGTCGCCAAAAATATTATAGGCAAGCCAAAAACGGACTCCAGCCCCGGTGGAGCTGATACCCTGCCCGGGTAGCGCGGCATTTTGGACATTCCACACCCGCGCAGCGTCGAAAAACACATAAGGCTGCAGCGCCTGGAGCGACGACGACATGCCCAATAAATAATCATAACGCAGCTCGGCCGTG
>DATARE010000119.1:0-3310 GCA_036264295.1 Micropepsaceae bacterium
GTGAATAAAATGGCTTAGGCCGTAGGGGAGAAACGCCGATGAACATGGCAAAGGAATGATGCGCGGACGCCGGCACCGCGAGCGCCAATGCGGCAATTCCGGCAAGACCAAAAGCTTTGATGTTCATCGGCGTTTCTCCCCTTCGGCCTAAGCCATTTTATTCACGCATCATATGTCAGCGCCAAGCATCGCTGCAAGAAACGCCCACGATCAATTCGGCTGTCCGCCGCCGATCTGGCCGGGCAGGCGCGCCGTCGGACGTCCCACCGCCGGGCCGGTGCGGCCGAATTTCTTGCCGCCCGGAATCTCCGCGGCAAGGTACATGCCGCCGCGCGAACCGTCCTTCAGCGGGTGCATGGTGACTGTGATCATGTCGCCCGCTTTCACGGAATCGCTCTTCCAGCCATCATAGGTCGAGCGCGCGACCGACCCCATTTCGAAGGAATATTTCACCGGCTTTCCGCTCGCCGGATCCATCACCATCACTTCCAGCCAAGCATGCGGATTGGTCCAGTCGAATTCCTTCACCGTGCCGGTCAGCGTGATCGTTTTTTGCTGATCGAACATGGCAAAGGAATGATGTGCGGCCGCGGGCGCCGCGATGCCCGTCAGCACCGCGGCGGCAAAGAAGCGCTTTGTATTCATGGTCGACTCCCTTGCGGGGTTAGTCCTGAATGGCGGGGGCTCCGGCGCCGCCGACGGTGCGGCCGTCGGGAAGCGTGGCATCGACAAGCTGGCCGCCGCGGCTGCCATCCTTCAGCGGGTGCATGCGGAGCGTGACCTTGTCGCCCATCTTCAGGCTGTCGGCTTTCCAGCCGCGGCGAATCTGCTGGGCGGGCGGTCCCATCTCGAACGCCCATTGCGCGGGTTTGCCGGTGGCCTGGTCCATCAGCGTCACGCGCAGCCAGGCATGCGGATTGGTCCATTCCAATTCCTTGACCGTGCCGCTGACCGTGATGGTCTTTTCGGCGTCGAACATGGCGAAGGAATGATGCGCGAAGGACGGCGCGGCCAATGATGCAGCCAGCAATACACCGATACCCATGGCTTTGAGGTTCATCGAAATCTCCTACGTGACGTGAGGACCGCAAGGCGACGCAACGCGTGAGGATGAACGGAAGGCAGACGGGAATTATACGGCGGCGCGCCACAGGGCCACAAGAGAGACAAACGAAACGGGGCGGCTCGTTTCGGAACCGCCCCGTCAAACTGTCAGCCGGCAAGCCTTAAGGTCAATCGGCGCCGCGCGGATTGCCGCGTTGTCCACCATGACCGAGCTTGGTTCCGTCGGGCAGCGTGATCAGCAGCATGGTGCCGCCGCGCGTGCCGTCTTTCAGCGGATTGATCTGCACCGCGACCTTGTCGCCCGGCTTCACGATGGTGGGGTTCCAGCCGATGCGCGCCTGCTGGCCGGTGGAGGCCATTTCGATCGACCATTGCTTGGCCTGATGCGTGGTGGGGTCTTCCACCATGATGCGCAGCCAGCAATGCGGGTTGGTCCATTCCAATTCCTTCACGGTGCCGTTCAGATCGACGACTTTTTCCTGATCGAACATCGAGAAGGAATGATGCGCCAGAGCGGGGGCCGCCATCGCCGTGGCCATGCACAAGGCAAACCCAAGGGTCTTCACATTCATCGCAGTGTCTCCCAGGACAAAGGTCAATTGCCAATTTGCCAAAATATATATGGCCGGCGGTGATTTCCCGCAAGCGGGCTGTGGAACCATAATTCTATGGCTTCGGGCCCTGCGGTAGAGTAAAAAATCCACAAAGGAGCGGAGGCGGTGAGGAAAAGCCCCGCACAGCGAGCTATTTTGGGAGAGAAATCGATGCGTCGACTCGGCTTGGCAATCGCGGCGGTTCTTCTGGTGGCTACGGCCCCTGCCAACGCGGCATGGAAGAGCTTCAAATATCCGCAATATGGTTTCGGCGTCGATTTTCCGGCCGAACCCAAGACGAGCAAGGGCGAATATCGCGGCGTCATTGCCGGCCGCATGCCCACCACCATCATTGGTGCGGAACTGGACGGAACGATCTATCAGGTGGAGATGGTCGATTTCTCCAACCGCCTGGCCGAAACTCCGGTGCTGCTCGAAGAAGCCGTCTTCCTCGCCACCCAGGACGGCAAGCTGGTATCCGACGTGACCGCGCGCACGGACAATGGCGCCAAATTCGCCAAATATGGCCGGCGCGTCACGACCTTGACCAAGGACGGCGGCAAGAAGATCACCGAGCTTTATCTGGTGAACGGCAAGCTCCTGATGTTCGAAGGCATCATCACGCCCAAGGGCGACATCGAAAATCCGGAAGCCGCCCGCTTCCAGGATTCGATCCTGTTCAATCTGGACCGCGATTGGACCATCCCGCCGCCGCTCCCGGCCAATGCCGCCGACGGCCCGCGCATCCTGAAGCCCGTTCGTCCGGGCGAAAAGGTCCCGAACTGATTTACCTTGCCTAGCGGCAACGGCTTTGAAGCTGACGTTCCGACGGGGGCGTCAGCTTCAAGCGCTTATGGCGTGTGGGTTGGCGCCGGACGGGGCCTCATCCGCTTCGGATGAGCCTGGGTGTTCCGTCAAGTCCAGGCGTGCGTGATAGAGCTTTTCCGTATCCTGCAGTTCTGCGCTGTGCGCCAGGTTCGACCAGGATTCGGCGATGATCATGTAGGCGGTGCGCACAGACGCGATCGGAGCCCGGGCGGCGGCTGCCGCGGCGGCTATGGCGAGGCGCTTGTAGCGGGCCCGCCGCTCGTCTTCGGATTCCAGAAGCTCGTCGATGATCTCAGTGTGCATAGCAACAAAACCAGCCCGAATTGTGGTGTCGTAATTCCGACAGAGGGGCTTGGTTCCGTCACAATTCTCAATCCTTTCAATTAATTAGCATAGCCAGAGCCGGGCGCGAGACAAAAAGAAGACATTCAGAAAAAAGGGGCGATTTCCGCACGGAATCGCCCCACGCCTCGCAAGGATGAGCCTGAGCTTATTCGTTGGCGTTTTCGTCCTTGGCATTGGCGCGGATCACCGCCTTGCCGCCCGGCAGCATGGCCTGAATGAATTGACCGCCCCGGGTTCCATCCCGCATCGGGTGGAAGGTCACCGAGACCGTATCGCCGGCCTTCACGGAATCCGCGTGCATACCCATGGTGGTCAGCCGTGCGGGCGAGCTCATCTCGAGCGCCCACATCACCGGCTTGCCCGCCTTGTCGTCCATGACCATGACGCGCAGCCAGGAATGCGGATTGGTCCATTCGAATTCTTTCACCGTGCCTTGCAGGGTGATGTTCTTGGTCGCATCGAACATGGCGAAGGAATGA
>DATARE010000121.1:0-6528 GCA_036264295.1 Micropepsaceae bacterium
TTTTACACCGATCGCGCCGATCATATGCGTTTCCGCGTGGACATCCGCGGCAACAATCCGCCGGCACCGGGAAATCTGCGGCCCTATGAAGTTGGGATTAGCAATACGCCCGCCAATTCCATTCAGCCCTGGTCAACCATCGTTGGCGCGGCGCTCGGTACGTCGGCGTTTCCCGTCGGCCTGCCGCCGCGGACGATTTCGCGAAATATCGAGCATTATCGCTATCGTTATGCGGTGCTCGATGGCCCGAACGGGTGTGAAGCGGTGTGGCTGCGGCCGGTTTGGCCGTTTATGATTCCCGTTGGCGCCACGCGCGCGACGCCATATCAATTCCTGTGCGTCGATGGCGGCTGCATCAACAACGAGCCTATCGAATTCGCGCGGCAATGGCTGTCCGGTGTCCTTGGCCGCAATGAGCGCACGGCGACAGAAGCGCATCGGGCCGTCGTTCTGGTCGATCCGTTCGCCGACAAGCCCGATTTCGGGCTGGTCAACGATCCGGGAATCCTGGGCGATATCGGCCCGGTTCTCTCCGCACTCATCGCGGGAGGCCGTTTCAGCACGGCGGATCGCGATCTGTTCGCATCCGAGGATGTCTACAGCCGGTTCCTCGTCAACGCGATCCGTCCCATCGATCCGCCACCCGCGACGGCGTCCGCCGATCCTTCATTGGATGCGTGGACGGGCGGGGATGCCCTTGCCACCGCGGGCCTGGCGGCCTTCGGCGGCTTCCTGCAACGGGAATTCCGCGAACATGATTTCATTTTGGGCCGCCGCAATTGCCAGAATTTCCTGCGAGCGCATTTTGTGCTCGATGCGAAGAACCATTTGTTCGACGGTTGGACGAACGATCAACGGCAGAATTTCGGCAAGGGTTTGAATGGTTTCCTGCCCATCATCCCGCTCATGCCGCCGGTAGCGGACGAAATTGCTGTCCCGCATTGGCCGCGAAACGCGTTCGATATCCAAAGCATCCACGATCTGTTGAAAACCCGCCTGCAAAAGCTGGTCGAAATGTCCACCGCAACCGTCGTTGCCTCACAGGACAGCGGGATCAATCGATTCGTCCTTCGCCAGGTCATCAGCGGGGCCGAAGATTTCGGCTTCGACAAAATCCAGGCGGCGATTGTGGACGCGCTGAAAAGCGTGCATCTGCTGGATTAACAATTGGCCGGGGCGCGCGCGAGATCGAAGAAGCTGTAGCCGAATCCGGCCACAGCGGGTTCGAACAGTGCGGCGGCATCGAGCGCATCGTAGAAATAGCGCCGATTGTTTCGCCGCCGGTGAAGAGGAAGCTCTCTATCCTGCACGTCGCGGGCAATCTTCTCCCGCAGCCGCGTGATGAGACCCCGCTCGCGTTCGGGCGGAAGCTGTTCTATGGCGCGATCGGAATCGCCCATATAACGGGTCCGCCACAGCGCAAAATATTTTTCGTTTTCGTTCACGACGTGAGGGGCCCATCGCGGCTGAAGAGGGATTTCGAGAAACGCCGCGATGCGCGCCAGTTCGCGCGTAGGGTCCGCGACGAATCCCTCATAGCTCATCCACATCACGTGTCGAATTGCCTTCGCGTCGTCTCGGGCGATTGTGTAGCAATGCACCCAATGCGACAGAAGCGCGAAGAGATTGCCTTCGGTCCATTTCATCGTGGCGAGCGATGCGGCAATGGGGTGCCGGGTGACGACAATGAAATAGGAACGCGGAACGAGCGATTGCAAGAGGCGCATCCGCAAGAGATTGCTTGGCGTCTTTTCGATCCGCACCGGTTTGCTGTTGTCCCAATGGCGCCCCCATTCGGAAAGAAGCCGCGCTGCGGATGCGGGCGTGTTCAGGGTCGATGCTTCGGTCATATGCGCGCGCGGATCGAATCCGAAGCGGCCGACGCCGCCGAAAACAATCTCGAGCGGCAGCACGCTTTGCAGGAATTGTCCTTCGTCTTCGATGACGCCTGTGTTTTTGAAGCCGCTCACCATCGGATGTTCGGCCAGCGTCCGCGCAAGCAGGCTGGTCCCGCTGCGGTGCAATCCGCAGATGAAAACATGACGATGGCTCGGCGGTGTGGCGTCCATGTCAGGCGGCTTGGCTCGGGCGCAATTGCGTGAGGAACGATAGACCGAGCTGCAACACCGGCCGTGCGAACAGATAGAGCGCCAAACCGTAACTCGTGGCACCCACGGCCATCGCTGCTGCAATCGCTGCAAAAGGCGGAAGAGCGCCGGCCACGACGACAATCGTGGCTTCGACCGAAACGGCCATCATGGCCACCGCAACAAGGACCGGCACGAACACGCGATATTGCTCAGCCGCGCTCATGCCTGTCAGCCGGGCGATCACAAACGGCATGAAAGGCATGGTGAGATAGCTTCGGACCACGAATGCCGACGCTGCGGCTGCAACACCCCACGGTGCGGCCAGCAGCAGAACACTGACGCTCACCACTGCCGCCGTGGTCGTGGTGGCGAGCGTGACGTCGGGTCTGCCCAATCCGGCGATGATGCCGCCCCAGATCAAGCCGCAACTCACAGAAATTCCGTAAACGCAGAGAATCTGTACAACGGGAACCGTCGGCGTCCATCGCGTTCCGAACGCAAACGGGACGAGAAGCGGTGCGATCAACGCCAGCCCCGTGAATATCGGAGCAGAGATTATCGCGGCCAATTGGGTGGCGGTCAGAACGGTGCGGGCGAGTCTTTTCGAATCGTCGCGGATTCTCGCGATCACCGAAACCGATACATTGACCGCCGGCAGGCTGAGAAGCTGATAAAGAATCTCGACGATACGCAGGCCGAGACTGAAGGCGCCGAGCGCGGCTGTTCCGAACAAATATCCGATCAGCAACCGAGGACTTTGGTTGGCGACAAATGCCGCGATGCGGACAAGAAATGTATATTGGCCGTAAGTCCACAATTCGCCCAGATGCCGCCGTGAGAAGATGGGGCCGGGTCTGAATGCTGCCTGCCGCCAAATCGCAATTGTCGTGAGCGCATTCTGCACGAGCAGATTGGCCACCAGGCTCCACGGACCAAATCCCGCATAAGCAAGCGCTACGCCGGCAACGCCGCCCAGCAAAGTTCCTGTCGTGGATGCCGCAGCCAGCGCGCGAAAATTCAGTGCCCGCTTGAACAGGGCGGTCGGCACGGCCTGCAGCGCGCTTAGCACCAAAAGCGGAGAGAGCGCGCGCAGAATCGGTGCCACGGCGGCTTGGGAGAAAAAGCCGGCGAGCCAATCTGCCAACAGAAATTGTGCACCGGCCGCGATGATGCTTGTCCCCAGCAAAACCCAGAACAGGCTTGAAATGTGCTCCGGCTCCAGAATTTTCTGTTGGATAAGCGCTTGGCTGAAGGTTTCACCCAGCAACATCTGTCCGAACAGCGCGATGGTCGCGGCCAGCGTGACCAGCCCGTAACTCTCCGGTCCCAGAATGCGCGCGAGGATGACGACGACGGCAAAGGAAATGCCTTGCGTCGCGGCGCGTTCGATCGTCCCCCAAAACACGCCAAGAGCGGCGTGGCGTCGCGATGCAGGACGATTGAACGGTTCCATCCGCTCAGACCAAAGCCGAAATGGCATCGTTCAGCCGGCGGCCGAAACTGTCCCAGTTGAGACGGGTGCCGTAATCATCACGCGCTTGATAGGCCATCTCCCGATATCGGGCAGGCGAAGCCAACGCCTCACGAACCAACAGTGCAAATTCCGCGGCGGGCCTGTCCGGCGCTTTAAGAAAACCGGTTTCGCCTTCGCGCACGATGGTGGGAATGCCGCCAACGGTCGAGCCGATCACGGGCAGACCGAATGCCATCGCTTCGCAGAATGCCTGGCCATAGGCTTCCGCCCGTGACGGCAGGAACAGGAAATGCGCCTTCAGCATGAGGGCCGCAAGCCGCGCAAAATGAACCGGATTGGCCTTGTTCAGGTAGGGATAAACGCTGAAATGCGCAGGCGCGAGACCTCGGGGTTCGCAGCCAATGATGGTGGCATGAGTCGGAAGTCCCGTCCGATTCAGCTCAGTCACGGTGGCCACGAGCGTATCGCCGCCTTTGCGCATCCAATCGCGGCCAATGAACACCAGCTCGCAGGAATCGAACGGACGGCGAGCAATCGCATCGGTCACCTCTTCGCTTGCGATCTCGCGCGGCAGATTGGCGCCCCACGGGATCATCGCGATTTTGTCCGGATCGGCGCCGTAATGGCGCACCGCGCTTGCTGCGGCCCAATCGGACGGATAGGTCGCGCCAGCCGCATGGGCCAGGGCGCGGGTTTCCTGCTCGTCACCGAGGCGGCGGAATCGTGCCGACGGACGCTTGATATAGGTATCGACGAAATCGCAGAACAATTGGTCGGTGGCATAAAACCAAGGGCAGGGCGCCTCCACGAAGCTCATTGGCAAAGAAGAGGGGGCGAACACGATTTGGGGTTTGGCGGCGCGCAAAGCCGGCTCGATGCGCCCCGCAAGCCGTTTCAGAAGCGAAGGCTCGCGCATCGGGTGGTGATAGCGTCCGCCCATTCGATAGGCGGCCCGAACCGGAAACCACAACGCCTCGCCGGGAAGCGCAAAAGGAAACAGATCGATCACATCGAAGCGCTTCTGCAATTGGCGGCGCATGGAATATGGGTAGCCGGATTCGACATTCGGCTCCGCCGCGTTCCACTCCGAAACAAAAGCAAGCCTGGGTTTCACTCGCGATTGCTCCGGCGCAGCAAACCGGCCTGCGCGGAACGGCACGCAGCGCAGCGGTCATCCTGGGCCGGACAAAGGCGTTGCGCCTGGTTTTTCCCCAACACACCCAAACGGATCATGCGCCCTGGCCCCCACCGCGCCCGCGAGTCTCGCGACCAAACGGGGGGCATATCACCCACGGATCATGAAGCGTTTGTGACAGTAGGCGCGGAGTTTCCGGTCATTCCGCCGCAGGTGGTGCGATGGGCTATTCCAGCGAAACCCAACCCGAAGAACTGGCCGGATCCTGGCGTTCGACGAAGGTGTAACCGGTCTGATCCCAGCTCACGATGTCGGGGTTGAGATTGTCGAGCACATAATTGCCTTTGTCGGTGACAACGGTGAGCACCGCATGGCGTACGAAGTGCCGGGTGAAAACGACGGCAATGCGAAGGGCAGGCATCGGCAAGCCCAACTGCATCAGGGCCTTACGTTTTGAAACCACATAATCTTCGCAATCGCCGCGCCCGTCGGTGGGAATCGTCCAATATTCCTTGGTGCCATAATGCACGCTGTCGTCTTCGGGCTCGATGGCGGTGTTGTAGGCCGCATTCACCTCTTCGAGCATGTTCCAGACGTCGTCCGTCAGCTTCACTTGCGCCGGCGCATTTTTCGGCACGGCGCATTGATCGGGAAAGCGCTTGCAGAAACCGATATAGCCGCTCGGCGGTTTGGCGGGGGCGGCGTGAACGGCCGATATATCGACCAGAAGGGGATTGCGAGACTCTGAAGCAATCGCCTGGGACGGCGGTTGTACCGCCTGAAGAGAACTCAAGTCTTCCGATGCGCACGCCGTAAGACTCGTGACCGCGAGGATGGTTAAGAGTTTCTTAAAGCAGAACATCTGCGCCTCTCGCTGTGTACGCGCGAGAAGCTAAGGCCGGTGCAATTAAGGTCCGTTGATTTAAACCGGTTGCATTTTAGTTGAATCCGAACTGACCTTGACGAATGTCAATCTATGCTTACGGCAAAGCTTCGAGGTTTGAATTTCTCAGCCGTTTGTCAGTAGAAGCACGTATGTCACACAGCCGTCACCATAGCGACCTATGCGTCTGAAATTGGCTGCGCATCTGGGGTGACGAGTGGGCTTCGCACCGATTTTTATCATCGGAGTGCCGAGGTCCGGCACGACATTGCTGCGTGTCCTGTTGGACAGCCATTCAGCAATTGCCGCATTGCCGGAAACGCCATGGCTTCTTGGCGCCTATGGTCCCGATCCGTCTTTGCGCGGCGTTATCGACGGTTTGATCGAAGGGCGCTATGGCGCCGTCCGTAATATCGCGGGGGTCGAGCCGGATCATGTCTTCGCCGCCGGGCGCGCCTTTCTGGAGGCGATGTTCGCAGATGTGTTGAGCGGGCGCGGCAAGACCAGGCTGGCTTTCAAGACCCCGGCCGACATCCGGCATCTCGATTTTCTGTTGAAGCTGATGCCCAATGCGTTCTACGTCCACATCACGCGGGATGGGCGCGATGTCGCCCTGTCGCAGATCGCGAAGAAGGGCAGCTTCTTCAGCGACCTCAAGGAATATCGCCGCATCGGTTTCGCCAATCTTTTGAGGCGTTGGGTCGAATGGGAACAGCGCATCCGCTCGCTTCTGTATCGCGATGGCGTGTGCGTCGTGCATGTCAAATATGAGGACTTGATCGCACATCCCGCGCGCGAGCTTGGGCGCATCACTGCGTTTCTCGGCCTGCCCTATGAAGCGGCAATGCTCGATTACGCGTCGCGCTGCCACGATTATCCAAGCTGGGAAGCCGGCTCGACCGATGTCTCACGCAACGAGCGCATCTCTGCGGATTCCGCGGGCAAA
>DATARE010000126.1:0-11759 GCA_036264295.1 Micropepsaceae bacterium
CGGGTTACCCGAATGCACTTAAAGGCGACCAGATTCTGCTCGAAGCGAGAATTGTTGCCGTTGCGGACACCGTCGAAGCCATGTTGTCCCATCGTCCCTACCGCGCGGCGCCAGGATTGGAGGCAGCGTTGGAGGAACTAAAGCGCGGACGCGGAAAAATCTATGACGCAGCCGCCGTTGATGCTTGCGTTCGTGTTCTGGTCAGAGACGTTGCAAAACTCAATTATCAACAGCCGGCCATCGATTAGGACATGTCGCGCCGCTTGTGCGATTTGATCAACGCGTTCGCCATGTCCGTGAAGCGGCTGCCCGGTCCGCAACGGCCCTGACTCTGGACGTTGACGCAAGCGCCCTCAAAAAGCAGAAACAGTTCTTCCGCCAATTGTTCGGGCTTCTCAAAACCGGCATCGCGGCAAAGGACCAACAGGCGCTCGCATTGCTGCTTTTTTGCTTCTTCGATCACCTCGCGCGCCGGGTGATCCTTTTCCGGGAATTCGACGGCGGCATTGGCCATCGGACAGCCCCGAAGGTCTGCGGCGCAGAGATCGTTGCCGATCCGCGAGACCAAGGCCAAGAGTTGCCCGTAAGGGTCGTTCGGATGGGTGCGTCTGGCTTCCGCGTCCCTGGCGATCGCGTGGGTGTTCAACGATCTCAGATACTCCGCCACCAGCCGGTCTTTCGATTCGAAGTGGCGGTAGAGCGTCATCTTGTTGGTTTGGGCGGCGGCAGCGATTTCATCGACGCTGACGCAGCGGATGCCGCGTGAATAAAACAGGTCCCGGGCCGCATTCAGAATGCGTTCGCGGGGCGCCATCTCCTCACTTTTGGCCGGCTTTTCGACCGTCTTCAAATTATTTCCTCATCATCGCTTGACACGTTACTTACTAGTCAGTAACTATCACGATGTTACTAACCAGTAACACGTTACATTGGTGTTGTCACGCGACTTTTGAAGACCCTCACGGTGGCTCCGGCCACCAAGCGTCGGGCAGGGCGGAGGCCTCCTCCCCCCGAACCGCTCCGCCCGACGCAGGGGGGCCCCAATAGCCAGCTAGGAAGGGGTATTAACCATGATGCATACATCTCTTGCCGTCATAACCGCCTGGGCCAATGCGGGGCTTCTGGTGTTGGCCGGTTCGGCCAACCTGTCGAGCTTTCGCGCCATCCGTGCCGTTTATGCCGATTGGGACATTCCGGAAATTTTCTATCGCGCGGTGGGCATGCTCCAGATTCTGGCGGCGGTGTTTCTCATCTCGCCAGACATGCGGATCTACGGAAGCCTGATCGCAGCGCCGATTTTGTTCGGTTCGGTGGTCCTGCTTCTGAATCACCGCCACTACGCGGTTGCCGCGCCGGTCATGGCGATGATGGCCTCGGTGGTCCTGGTCGCAGCGTTGAGCATCGCGCCCGTGCGCTCCCATTTCGTGGTGGAGAACACGGCGCAGCTCGGCGAACCGGCTGCGCACCAAGAAACGCTCGCTGCCGACACGCATTCCTGAATTCCATAGCATTGAAGGGGTTTGTTCATGTCTCGTTTTTCCACCAGCTTCAAAAAGCGCGCTGTCCTTTTGGGCACCGCTGCAATCTTCGCAATTTGGGGCGGGGCGTTCGCGTTCCTGGAACTTTCCCACGCCACGGAGCAGCCCGCACCCGTAACGGAAGTGCCTGCCGTGCCGGTCAACGTGGAAACCGTGAAACCCGGCGATGTGCGCGTGTGGTCGGAATTTTCCGGCCGGCTGAACGCCGTCGATTACGCCGAGATCCGGCCTGAGGTCAGCGGGCGCATCACGGACGTGCGCTTCCAGGATGGCCAAACCGTGAAAGCGGGCGATGTGCTGTTCGTCATCGACCCGCGTCCGTTCGAAGCCGCCCTCGCCAAGGCGGAGGCCAATCTTGCCTCCGCTCGCACCAATGCGGCTTTCGCGCAAACCGAATTCGACCGCGCTGCCACGCTGATAAAGTCCCAGGCCATCGCTCAGCGCCTTTACGATCAGCAAGCCAACGCAAAACGCGTGGCAGATGCTGCCGTGCAGGCGGCCGAAGCCGAGTTGCTGCAGGCCAAAGTCGACATTGACCACGCTTATGTGAAGGCGCCGATCGGCGGGCGCATCAGCCGTCCGGAAATCACGCTCGGCAATTTGGTGGAGGCGGGCCCCAACGCGCCGCTTCTGACGTCGGTTGTTTCGAATGACGGCATCTATGCCGATTTCGAAGTCGACGAGCAGACCTATGTGCAGTTCGTCCGCACCCAAGCCGATACCGAGGCGAAGGAGCGCCGCATCCCCGTCCAGATGACGGTGCAGGGCGACAATGAGCGCCTCTACAAGGGCACGATCTACAGCTTCGACAACCGCATCAACACGGCCTCGGGCACGATTCGGGCGCGGGCGCGCTTCGACAACAAGGACGGAAGCCTGGTGCCCGGCATGTTCGTTGCGGTGAAGATCGGCAGCGAGATGAAAAGCGTCGCGTTGGTCGTTCCAGAGCGTGCCATCGGCAACGACCAGAACAAGAAGTTCATCTTCGTGGTCGGCAACGACAACAAGGTTGCCTACCGCGAAGTGGCGCTCGGCCAGCAGGTGGAGGGAAAGCGCATCATTCTTTCCGGCCTGCATGCGGGCGAGCGGGTTGTTGTCGACGGGCTTCAGCACATCGCGCCCGACGCGACGGTGCAGGCAATCGAAAAGCCCGATCCGGGGTCCACCACCACGCCCTAAATCCGCGCCGGGCTAACGGCCCTGCGTCCAACCACATTTGAAGCGAGTTGCACGATGAGTCTCTCACGGTTCTTCATCGATAGACCGATATTCGCCGGCGTCATCTCGGCGTTGATCTTTCTGGCCGGTCTAATCGCCATGTTCCAGCTGCCGATTTCGGAATATCCCGAAGTCGTGCCGCCTTCCGTTGTGGTGAGGGCGCAATTCCCTGGCGCAAATCCCAAGGTCATCGCGGAAACGGTGGCGACGCCGCTGGAGGAACAGATCAACGGCGCGGAGAACATGCTCTATATGTTCTCGCAAGCTGCCTCCGACGGCACGCTGACGCTGACCGTGACCTTCAAACTGGGCACGGATCCGGATCTGGCGCAGCAATTGGTGCAGAACCGCGTGAATCAGGCTCTGCCGCGCCTGCCCGAAGTCACGCGCAATCTGGGCGTCACCACCGTCAAGAGTTCGCCCGATTTGACCATGGTCGTGCATCTGCGTTCCCCGACCGGGCGGTACGACATGCTGTATTTGCGCAATTACGCCGTGCTGAACGTCAAGGACCAGTTGGCGAAGATCCCCGGCGTGGGCAGCGTGCAGCTGTTCGGTTCGGGCGACTACGCGATGCGGATCTGGCTGAATCCACAAAAGATCGCAGAACGCGGCATGACGGCTGACGAAGTTGTCGCCGCGGTCCGCCGCCAGAATGTGCAGGTTGCGGCCGGCGCCATCGGTGGACCTCCCTATGACGAAGGCGTGGAATTGCAACTGCCGATCAATGCGCAGGGGCGGCTGGCCGATGCGGATGAATTCGCCGAGATCATCGTCAAGCGGGACAATGGCGTCATCACGCGGTTGAAGGATGTCGCGCGCATCGAGGTGGACGCTGCCGAATATGGCTTGCGCTCGTTGCTCGACAATCAGCCGGCCGTTGCTATCCCGATCTTCCAGGCGCCGGGTTCGAACGCGATTGAAATCTCCAACAATGTGCGCAGCACGATGGAGGAGCTTAAGAAGAACTTTCCGCGCGGTCTGGAATACAGCATCGTCTATGACCCGACAGTGTTCGTGCGCGGCTCTATCGAGGCGGTGGTTCACACGCTCTTGGTCGCGGTCGCCCTCGTTGTGCTGGTGGTGATCCTGTTCCTGCAAACATGGCGGGCTTCGATCATCCCGCTGCTGTCGGTGCCCATTTCGATCATCGGCACATTTGCAATCATGTATGCCGCCGGCTTTTCCATCAACGCGTTGTCGCTGTTCGGCCTTGTGCTCGCCATCGGCATCGTGGTGGACGACGCGATCGTGGTGGTGGAAAACGTCGAGCGCAGCATTGAAAACGGATTGTCGCCGCGCGATGCGACACTGAAAGCGATGCGCGAAGTGACTGGCCCGATCATCGCCATTGCGTTGGTGCTCTGCGCGGTTTTCGTGCCGATTGCCTTCATCAGCGGCCTGACGGGACAGTTCTACCGCCAGTTCGCGCTGACCATCGCGTTTTCGACGATCATCTCCGCCTTCAATTCTCTCACGCTCTCACCGGCGCTTTCGGCGACGCTTCTGAAGGCCCACGGCGCGCCCAAGGATTGGCTGACCCGCGGCATCGATGCGGTCTTTGGAAGGTTCTTCCGCGGCTTCAACCGGGTCTTTCATGCAAGCTCGGAGCAATACAGCCGGGGCGTTTCGGGAATTCTGGGGCGCAAATCGCTGGCGGTCCTCGTCTACGTGTTGCTGCTCGGCGGGACCTATTTCGCCTTCAACCAGGTGCCCCCCGGTTTCGTGCCGACGCAGGACAAGCAATATCTGGTCAGCTTCGCGCAATTGCCGGATGGCGCTACGCTCGACCGGACGGAGCATGTGATCCGCGAGATGTCGGCGATTGCGCTGAAGGAACCCGGCGTCGAAGGCGCTGTGGCCTTTCCTGGACTTTCGATCAACGGCTTCATCAACAGCTCGTCGGCAGGCATCGTGTTCGTCACCCTGAAGCCGTTTTCGGAGCGCACTTCGGCAGACCTCTCCGGCTTCGCGATCTCGCAAAAGCTGCAGCAGAAATTTGCCGGCGTGAAAGAGGCGTTCATCGCCATTTTCCCGCCGCCCCCCGTGCAGGGACTGGGCACCATCGGCGGCTTCAAACTGCAGGTGGAAGACCATACCGATCAGGGCTACGAGGCGCTGGATGCCGCGATGAAAGCCGTGCTCGCCAAAGCCTACAAGACACCCGAGTTGAACGGCATTTTCTCCAGCTACAAAATCAGCGTGCCGCAGCTTTATGCCGATCTCGACCGCACCAAAGCCATGCAGCTTGGGGTCGATGTGCAGGATGTTTTCGACACCATGCAGATCTATCTCGGCTCGCTCTATGTCAACGACTTCAACAAATTCGGCCGCACCTATGAGGTGATCGCGCAAGCCGACAAGGAGTACCGTTCCAAACCCGACGACATCTTGAAGCTGCAAACTAAGAATTTCGCCGGACAGATGGTGCCGCTCGGCTCCATCGTGCGGGTATCGGAAACCAACGGCCCGGACAGCGCCATGCGCTACAACGCCTTCCGCGCTGCCGATCTGAACGGCGGTCCGGCGCCCGGCTATTCCACGGGGCAGGCACAGGCAGCGATTACGAAAATCCTGGACGAGACCTTGCCCAAAGGCATGGGGTTCGAGTGGACGGAGCTGACCTATCAGCAGATCCTTTCGGGCAACACGGCGTTGCTGGTGTTTCCCATTTGCGTGCTGCTCGTCTATCTCGCGCTGGCGGCGCAGTATGAGAGCGTGTTCCTGCCACTGGCGATCATCCTGATCCTGCCGATGTCGATCCTGTCGGCAATGACAGGTGTGTGGCTGACGGGTGGCGACAACAACATCTTCACGCAGATCGGCTTGTTCGTGCTGATCGGTCTTGCCTGCAAGAACGCGATTCTGATCGTGGAGTTTGCGCGCGATCTGGAAGCGCAGGGCAAGACCACAATAGCAGCCGCCATCGAAGCCGCGCGGCTGAGGTTGCGCCCGATCCTGATGACATCGTTCGCCTTCATCATGGGCGTTGTGCCGCTCGTGTTTTCAACCGGAGCCGGGGCGGAGATGCGCCACGCCATGGGTGTTGCGGTGTTTTCCGGAATGCTCGGCGTCACTTTCTTCGGCCTGTTTCTCACCCCTGTCTTCTATGTGTTGGTGCGCGCTGTCGAACGCCGCGTCTTTGCAAGCAGGAAAGTCCCTAGCCATGCGTAATCCGATCCGGCTCTCAGCCATCCTTGCCGCATTCGTGCTCGCGGCGTGCAACACGATGAGTCCGGAGCCTCAGGGCTCAGGTCTCATCGTTCCCACCGAATGGACGCATCTCGACGCCAGTGCTGCCAAGCCCGGCGCACCGCTTGCGGGCGATGCCGCCGCGGAGGTCGAGCACGAATGGTGGAAGCATTTCGGCGATCCCACGCTGGATGCGCTGATCGGCGAAGCACTGGCCAGCAACAAGTCGCTGCAGATCGCCAAAGCGCGTGTGGAGGAAGCGCGTGCCAATCGCAGGCTGGCGCGCTCCACCCTGTATCCGCAAATCAACGCCGTCGGCAGCGCCCAGCGCGGCAATCAGGGCCTGCTGACGAGCAATCAGACCATCAATCTTGCCGATGCCGAAGTGGATGCCTCTTGGGAAGTTGATATTTTTGGCCGCAACCAGGCGCAAAACCGCGAAGCCGCGGCGATATTGGAATCCGAGGAAGCCAGCAGCCAGGCCGTCAGGATCGGATTGCTGGCGGAGGTGGCGCGCAATTATTTCGACATGCGCAATTTCGAAAGCCAGATCACGCTGACGCAGCAGAATCTGCAAACGCAGAGGAAGACCCTGGAATTGACCCAGGTGCAGCTCCAGGGCGGTTACGCCAGCGATTTCGACGTGCAGCGCGCGGCCGCACAGGTTTCCACCACCGATGCCGAAATTCCGGCGCTGCAGGCGGCCTATGACGCCGCACAGGTGCGGCTGAATATCTTGTTGGGTTTGCCCCCGGGCAGCCGCGACACGCTGCTGAAGACGGAGCGCGAGCTGCAGCCGCTCGATCATCGCATTCTGATCGCGGCACCGGCCGCGGTTCTGGCGACACGCCCCGATGTGAAGGTTGCGGAACGTCAATTCGCCGCCACCATTTCGGCCAAAGACGCGGCCACAGCCCAACTCTTTCCGGATATCTCGCTGACCGCGTTCTTCGGTGCGCAGACCGGAACGGGAATCTCCGCAACGCCCTGGGGCCTGGGGCTGAATCTGGTCCAGCCGATCCTGAATTTCGGGCGGATCGAATCGCAAATCGATGCGGCCGATGCGCGCCAGAAACAGGCCTTCCTGAATTATCAGCAAACCGTGCTGGACGCGCTGTAGAATATGGAGAACGCGCTTTCCAGCTATATGCGTGAAACCACGCGCAATGCGTCATTGGCAGCGGCCGTCGATCAGGACCGCAAGGCTGAAGGCCTCGCGACCGATCAATACAGCAATGGCTTCACCGGGTTGCTCGATCTTTTGGTCGCCCAGCGCAGCCTGCTCGAGGCCGAAGCCAGCCGCGCCGCATCGGACGCGAATCTGCGAAAGGATCTGGTTTCGATCTACACGGCGGCCGGTGGCGGTTGGCGGGATTGACGCATCAATTCCAGTTCAGGCATTCCAACACGCCGCGACCCATCACCCATTCAAGATCGCTCGCCGAAAGAAAATCCAGCTCCTCGGTGAACATGGTCACCGCCTGGCGATAGGAACAATCGGAAGGCAGGCGGGAAAAATCGCTGCCCCAGAACGCGCGCTGCACGCCAAAACCCGCGATGATGCGCTTCAATGGTCCGTGCAGATTCCGATAGGGATAGGGCTCCGTCGAATAACAGGGCAGCGCCGACGCTTTGACAAAGACGTTGCGGTGATCGGCCAATGCCAGAATGCGGTCCGCGCCGGCCTCGGCTTCCCCATCCATGGTTTCGCGGGCAAATCCCATGTGATCGACGATAAGCGTCAGATCGGGGTGCCGTGCCGCGATTTCGCCGATAATGGGAAGGCGCTCCGGTGCGTGCACCATCACCGGCATCTGCAGGCGCTCGGCCATGGGCCAGAACCAATCGGCGGCGCCATTGGTCAGAAGCGGCCGGTCATTGTCGCGATGAAAGGTGAGCCTCACTCCGAGCATGCCTTTCTGCCCGGCCATCTCTTCAAGTTTGGCGGGAGCCGAAGGGCGGTCGAGAAAAATCCGTCCCATGACGGCGAAACGGTTGGGATGTTCGGCGGCCGCCGCCAGGCACAGATCGTTACGATCGCCATCGAGGGACGGGGGCACCAGGATCGCGCGGTCAACGCCGGCCTCATCCATCAGCGTCAGCAGCTTGGGATGAGTCAGTGGCACCGGCAGATGGGCCCGGTTTTCCATGCCCTCTCCCCAAGGGCGGTCAGGCGTGTTGGCAGCCCAGATATGGACCTGCGTATCGAGGATAATAATGGCAATTCCTTTCGCCTTCGGATGCGCGGCGGCAGATTTGCCCGCGCGGGCGAATTCGCGCAAGCCGCTTTCAGCACCTCGACAAAGGGTCAGCGTTCAGGAAACGAGAATCCGCCGAAGCCGCCAAATCCACCGAACATCGGAAAGTCGCAGCCACGGGCCGGCGGCGGGTTCTTCGCCGCGTAGCCGCCGCGCGGGATCGGGCGCGCGGGTGCGGCTTGCGCGCCGGTCGCGGCCACTTTCTTCAGCAGCGGATTGGCGCCCGGTGCTTCCTGCGGCGTCAGGCCGGATATCTCCAGGATCAGCTTGCGCCGCATCGCCCGCGCAAAATCGCCAAAACCTTTGGCGGGAATTACGAAAGACCCCGGGCCGCCGATCACGCACCCCTCATAATATTTGTCCAGATCCTGGGATGTGGTTTCATCGATGATCGGAAGCCCGTTGATGGTGATGCTCTTGGCGAGCAGCTCATCGCGCACGGCCAGCAAGGGGCGGCCGGCATTGTTCTCGCCGTCGCCGGAAACGTCGACCACCTGTTTGGCGGAATGGTAGGGGCCCTTTTCCAACATGCGCTGGGAGAGCTCGAGTGCATCGGAAATGGACGTTCCGCGTGCCGATTGGCGGGGGGCCGCGATCAGGGTCTTGACGAAATCTTCCGCGCTCCGCTGGTCGCGGATGATCATCCAATTCACCGGTACGCTCATCACGCCATATTGGCGGCTGGAGAAATAGATCGCGGCGACGCCGATACGGCCGAGCGAACCGGATTGGATCGCCTGCTGAACCTCCTTGCTCAGGAACGCCTCGGCGATGCCCTTTCGCTGCAGCTCTGCCTCGTCATGATCGATGCTGCCGGAGGCATCGATGGCCAGGACCAATGCGACATCGACTTCCGCTTGGTTGGTTGGTGCTGCGGGTGCGGCGAATGCGGAAGCCGAGCCCATCAGAGCCAGGGCCGCCCCTGCCGCGAGCGCACCCAGCACGCCGTTGATGGTCCCACGCATGATGCGCCCCGCTGCTATGGCTGCCACATCGCAAACGTTATACAGAACGGGCTGGAACGGCAATCTTCCTTGCCGCATGAACGATCCGTCATGGAATTCCGAACAAGCGGGTTGCGCGAAGACGCTCTCCGCGCCAAGCTTAGTCAAAAGGAGGAGCCAGTGCTGGCCGCGGCGCATGCGGGTAAGAAACGCCATCCCTATCACCGCCGCCGGCGGGGAGGGCAAGAACAGCGCGCGCGCAGCAATGGAAGCCCGGTTCTCGGCGCCATCGATGTCGGAACAAATGCGTGCCGGCTCTTGATTGCCGTGCCCGAGAGACGTCCGAATGGCATCACGTACAATGGCGCGGTTCCGCGCGTCATCGACTCCTACACCGCGAATGTCTGCCTCGGGGAAAGCCTTGAGCGGACGGGTGCCCTGACCGAGGCAGCGCTCGATCGCACGATTGCGGCGTTGAAGATCTGTGCTGCGCGGCTGAAGCGGCGTCACGTCACCCATGTGAAGGCGATTGCCACCGAGGCATGCCGCCGCGCCGCCAACGCGCAGGAATTGGTGAAGCGGGCGCAAGCGGAAGCAGGAATCCTCCTCACCATCGTCACGCCGGAGGAAGAGGCGCGCCTCGCCGCCGCCGGATGCCTGCAACTCATCGGCAGTGAGTTCGATGGTGCGCTCATTTTCGATATTGGCGGCGGCTCCACCGAATTGATCCTGGTGCGCCGCGAACCCGGACGCGGGCCCATGCGCTATGACATCGCCGCCTGGAACTCTGCGCCGGTTGGCGTGGTGAAACTCGCCGAGCGTCATGGCGGGCGCGAGTTGCCGGCCTCCAGTTACGGCGCCATGCGCACGGAACTCGACAGGATATTCTGCGCCATGAAAGCGGATCTCGGCGCGGATATCTTCGATCCCGAGCGCTATCATCTGTTGGGGACGTCGGGAACGCTGACAACGCTGGCCGGGATCAAGCTCGGATTGAAGCGCTATGAGCGCAGCCGCATCGACGGGCAATGGCTCCGGCGTGACGACATCGTCGATATTTCGGAATCCATCGTGACACAGGATTTTTCCGGGCGCGCAACCATTCCCTGTATCGGTACGGATCGGGCGGATTTGATTCTTCCCGGTTGCGCCATTCTGGATTCCATCATGGAAAATTGGCCCTGCGAGACCTTGCGGGTTGCCGACCGGGGCTTGCGCGAAGGCATATTGATCGCACTTCTGCGCGACTCGGAAGCAGCGCAGCCGGAGCGCGCGATTTAGTGGCTAACAAATCGCCCGGCGGCGGCCGGTCTTTGCGCGTTCGCGTCCGCTCCAAAGGTCTGAAGACATCCTCGACACGATGGCTGGCGCGCCAGCTCAATGACCCCTATGTCGCGGAGGCCAAGGCCAAAGGCTACCGTTCGCGCGCTGCGTTTAAGCTGATCGAACTGGACGACAAGTTCCACTTCCTCAAACCGGGCGGGCATGTGCTCGATCTTGGTGCGGCGCCCGGAGGCTGGAGCCAGGTCGCGCGTGCACGCATCGGCCCCAAAGGCGTCGTCGTCGGCGCGGATATTCTCGACATGGATCCGATTGCCGGCGTGACGCTCCTGAAGCTCGACATGCTGGCCGAGGATGCGCCGGCGAAAATTCGGGAGGCGCTTGCCGGCCCGGCCGATGTTGTGCTCACGGATATGGCGGCACCCACCACCGGGCATCGCGCCACCGACCATTTGCGCACGACGATGCTGTTCGAAGCCGCTTTGGATCTGGCGGCGCAGGTGCTGAAACCTGGCGGAACCCTGGTTGGAAAGCTCTTCCAAGGGGGCGCCGCCCCGGAACTTCTTTCCCGGCTGAAAAAATCCTTTCGCGATGTGCGACATGTCAAACCGCCCGCCAGCCGGGCTGAATCGGTCGAGCTTTATCTGGTGGCAAGCGGGTTTCGAAACGCCGTGAATTTATCGGACGAAGCGGCCGGAACTAGGCGGTGAGGCCGCACGTTCCTTCGCCATGTGGGGGCCCCCTATCTGGAGGACACGCAACATGGCTACAGCCTATTCGGATACGAACCGCGAGGTGCCGCGGGATGAAACCTTTTCTCTTATTGCCAGTGACAAAGTCGAGGGTACGGCCGTCTATGGACCGGACCGTGAAAAAATCGGCAGCATCGATAACGTGATGATCGAAAAGCGCAGCGGCCGCGTGGCTTATGCGGTGCTCAGCTTCGGCGGTTTTCTCGGAATGGGAACGGATCACTATCCGCTCCCCTGGTCGATGCTGAAATATGATGAAGACCTCGGGGGCTACGTCACCAACATCACAAGCGACCAGCTCAAAGGTGCTCCCAAATACAGCGACGACGACAATTGGGATTGGAATAACCAGGAATATATCGGTCAGGTCGATACCCATTATCGGCCGGCGGCTTTTATCTGAACCCTGGCGGGCGGGGCTTCCCTTGGAAGCCTCGCCCTTTTTGTCAGGCCCCGCCTCTGCGGGGCCGCTGCGCTCTTGCTAAGAATCAGTCCCGATGTTAGGCCCAGCCCTTGAAAAAGGGCCGCACTTTGACGATTCGCGAAGCGCTCACTTTTGACGATGTTTTGCTGGTT
>DATARE010000182.1:0-7470 GCA_036264295.1 Micropepsaceae bacterium
ACCAAGCGGTTTGGCCTCGACGGCGGGGAATCCATGATCCCTGCCATGGAGCAGATCATCAAGCGCGGCGGCCAGCTCGGTGTGAAGGACATCGTGATCGGCATGCCGCATCGCGGGCGGCTGAACATGCTGGCGAACGTAATGGCCAAGCCCTATCGCCAGCTCTTCCACGAATTCGCCGGCGGCTCGGCCAAACCCTCCGACGTGCAGGGTTCGGGTGACGTGAAATACCATCTCGGTGCGTCGTCGGACCGCGCCTTTGATGGCAACGAAGTGCATCTGTCGCTCACTGCCAACCCGTCGCATTTGGAAGCGGTGGACCCGGTGGTGCTGGGCAAATCGCGCGCCAAGCAATTCCAATATGGCGACAAGGTCACCCGCGCCAGCGTCTTGCCGCTGCTGATGCATGGCGATGCCGCCTTTGCCGGCCAGGGTGTCGTGGCGGAATGTTTCGCGATGTCGGGCACCAAGGGATTCCGCACCGGCGGTACGATCCATTTCATCGTCAACAACCAGATCGGGTTCACCACGACCCCGGGCTATGCGCGGTCCTCGCCCTATCCGTCGGATGTCGCGCTCATGGTGCAGGCGCCGATCTTCCACGTGAACGGCGATGATCCCGAAGCGGTGGTGCATTGCTGCCGCATCGCGACCGAATACCGCCAGCTGTTCCACAAAGACGTGGTCGTGGACATGTTCTGCTATCGCCGCTTCGGCCACAATGAAAGCGACGAGCCTTTCTTCACGCAGCCCTTGATGTATCGCGCGATCAAGGAACATCCCACCACGCTGGAACTGTATTCGAAGAAGCTGATTGGTGAAGGTGTGGTCACCGAGTCCGAAGTTGCGGGCATGATCGCCGCCTTCCAGCAGAGACTCGAACAAGATCTGGAAGTCGCCAAATCCCATCTGCCGAACAAGGCCGATTGGCTGGACGGACGCTGGACGGGTTTGGAAACGGCGCCGCGCGGCGACCGCCGCGGCACCACCGAAGTGGATATGGAGACGCTGAAAAAAGTCGGCATGGCGCTTTCGCATGTGCCGGAGAATTTCCACGCCCACCGCACCATTGCGCGCTTGATGCAGACCAAGCGCCAGATGATCGAAACCGGCGAAGGCATCGATTGGGCGACCGGCGAGGCTCTGGCCTTCGGCACTCTGCTCGATGACGGATTCCCGGTGCGTTTATCGGGCCAGGATTCCTCGCGTGGCACTTTCTCGCAGCGCCACGCCGCGCTGGTCGATCAGGAGACCGAAGAACGCTACATCCCGCTGAACCACATCCGCGAAGCTCAGCCGGAATTCGAAGTGGTCGATTCGCTGCTTTCGGAAGAGGCGGTGGTCGGGTTCGAATATGGCTACAGCCTCGCCGAGCCCAAGGCGCTGGTGCTTTGGGAAGCGCAATTCGGCGATTTCGCCAATGGCGCCCAAGTGGTGATCGATCAGTTCATCGCCTCGGGCGAAATGAAATGGCTGCGCATGTCGGGCCTTGTCATGCTCTTGCCGCATGGCTTCGAAGGGCAGGGACCGGAACATTCCTCGGCCCGCATGGAGCGGTATCTGCAACTCTGTGCCGACGACAATATGCAGGTCGCCTATTGCACGACGCCGGCCAATTACTTCCACGTGCTGCGCCGCCAATTGCATCGCAATTTCCGCAAGCCGCTGATCCTGATGACGCCCAAATCGCTGCTGCGCCACAAGCGGGCGGTATCCAAGTTGGCCGAGTTCGGACCGGGTTCGTCGTTCCACCGCGTACTGTGGGACGATGCCGAGGCCGTACCCGGTTCCACAATCACATTGGTTCCGAATGAGGAGATCCGCCGGGTGGTGCTCTGCACCGGCAAGGTCTATTACGATCTTCTGGAAGAGCGCGAGAAGCGCAACGAAACCCGCATTCAGCTTTTGCGGATCGAGCAGCTTTATCCCTTCCCCGGCCTGGCTCTGACCGATGAACTGACGCGCTTTCCCAATGCGGAGATCATCTGGTGCCAGGAGGAGCCGAAGAATCAGGGCGCCTGGACGTTCCTTGCGCCGAACATCGAAGGCGTCATGGAACAATTGGGACGCACCGGTCCGTTGCGCTATACCGGGCGTAAGGCATCGGCGTCACCGGCGGCAGGTCAGATGAGTCAACATCTTGCCGAACTCAAAGCCTTCCTCAACGACGCTCTGACGCTGTAATGGATGCAGACTCGCCCCTCGACAGCTCGGGGTGAGGAAAAGGTTTGGTCCTCATGCTGAGCTGATCGGCGCATGAGGTGCAGGGGTTGCGCATATGAGCATTGAAATCAAAGTACCGGCGATGGGCGAATCCGTCACCGAGGCGACGATTGCCCGGTGGCTGAAGAAAGAAGGCGATTCGGTCAACCGCGACGAACCGTTGGTCGAACTCGAAACCGACAAGGTCAATGTCGAGGTTCCTTCACCGGCGGCCGGCGTGCTCGAACATATCAGTATCCAGCAGGGCGGCACGGTGGGCGTCGGCACGGTTCTGGGCGCGGTCGCGGAAGGTGCGGCGGCTGCCAAACCATCGGCCCAACCGGAAAGCGCCAAACCCGCAAAAGCGAAAGCGCCGGAAGCCAAGTCTGCGCCAGCACCCGCCGGGGCTGCCGCCCCCCCTCCGCCACCACCGCCTTCGGTTCGGCGCATCGCCGAGGAGGAGAAGCTCGACCTTTCGACTGTCGCCGGATCCGGCAAGCGCGGCCAGATCACCAAGGCTGACGCATTGGCCGCACTGGAAGCGGTGAAGACCCCGATGAGTGCGCCGTCCGTCCGGGCCTCAGTCCCATCGCCGCGCGGCGACCGCGAAGAACGCGTGCCGATGTCGCGGCTGCGCAGGACCATCGCGCTGCGTCTGAAGGAAAGCCAGGACATCGCCGCTCAGCTCACCACGTTCAACGAAGTGGACATGTCGAAACTGATGGCCCTTCGCACGGCCTATAAGGACGGCTTCGAAAAGAAGCACGGCGTGAAGCTCGGCTTCATGGGCTTCTTCGTGAAGGCCTGCATCGCCGCCTTGAAAGAGATTCCCGCGGTGAACGCCGAAATCGACGGTGACGACATCGTCTATAAGAATTATTTCGACATCGGCGTGGCGGTTTCGACCGACCGCGGTCTCGTGGTGCCGGTGGTGCGCGATGCGGATTCGCAATCTCTTGCCGGAATCGAAAAAAATATCGCCGAATTTGCTGGGCGCGCCCGCGACAACAAGCTGAAGCTCGAAGAGCTGTTGGGCGGCACCTTCACCATCACCAATGGCGGCGTCTTCGGATCGCTGATGTCCACGCCCATTTTGAACATGCCGCAATCGGGCATTCTGGGCATGCACAAAATCCAGAACCGGCCTGTTGCTATTGGTGACAAGATCGAAATCCGTCCGATGATGTACCTGGCGCTGTCTTACGATCACCGGCTCGTGGATGGCCGCGAGGCCGTCACCTTCCTGGTGCGGGTGAAGGAGAATCTCGAAGATCCGCAACGGCTTTTGTTGGATTTGTAATGCGAACTGTCATTGCCCGGTCCTGAGTTTATCGAAGGAACTGGGCCACCCAGCCGGCGTGTGTCTACGCGCCAATGAGTCCTCGGATCGACTGGATGGCCCGCTCTTGCGGGCCATGACATTTAAGGTGTGAAACATGGCTGATACATTCGATGTCGTTGTCATTGGCGGTGGGCCGGGCGGCTACAATTGCGCCATCCGCTGCGGCCAGCTCGGGCTTTCGGTGGCCTGTGTGGACAAGCGCGGCCCCTTTGGCGGTACCTGTCTGAATATCGGCTGTATCCCCTCGAAAGCGCTGCTGCACGCGAGCGATCTCTTCGCGGTGGCGCAAAACGATTTTCCGCGCTTCGGCATCACGGGCACGCCCGGAATCGATCTCAACGCGATGATGGCGCAAAAGGACAAGGTGGTCGGCGAGCTGACCAAAGGCGTCGCCTTCCTGCTGAAGAAATACAAGGCCGACGCCATTGTCGGCGAAGGCAAGATCGTTGGCCCCGGCCGCGTGAGCGTGACGACCAAGGACGGCACGCGCGAACTCACGGCCAAGCACATCGTCATTGCCACGGGCTCCGACGTGGCGCCGCTTCCTGGTGTGACCATCGACGAGCAAACGATTGTTTCCTCCACCGGTGCGCTGTCTTTGCCCACCGTTCCCAAGCGGCTGCTCGTGGTGGGTGCTGGCGTCATCGGGCTTGAATTGGGTTCGGTCTGGCGGCGGCTGGGGTCGGAGGTGCAGGTGGTCGAATTTCTCGACCGCATTGTCCCTGGCGTGGATCTCGAGGTCGCCAAACAATTCCAGCGCCTGCTGGAACGCCAGGGCATGAAATTCAAGCTGGGCTCCAAAGTCGTCGGCGTGAAAAAGAAAGCCGGCGCATATTCGGTCACCGTCGAGCCGGCCAAAGGCGGCGCTGCCGAGAGCTTCGAAGCGGATGTGATTTTGGTCGCCATCGGGCGGCGGGCCTACACGGATGGACTGGGGTTGGAAGCGGCCGGTGTTGCGCGGGATTCCCGAGGGCGCGTGATCACGAACGAGCATTTTCAGACGAATGTGCCCGGCATCTGGGCCATCGGCGACGTACGCGAAGGCGTCATGCTGGCGCACAAGGCCGAAGACGAAGCCGTCGCCTGCGCCGAACGCATCGCGGGCCGCGCGGGTCATGTGAATTACGACGCGATCCCTTCGGTGATTTACACCTATCCCGAAGTGGCCACGGTGGGCAAAACCGAAGAGGAATTGAAGGCCGCGGGCGTGGCCTACAAGGTCGGGAAATTCCCCTTCACCGCCAATGCGCGCGCGAAGACCATTCTGTCCACGGAAGGTTTCGTGAAGATCATCGCCGACGCCAAGACCGGCCGCGTGCTGGGCGTGCACATGATCGGGCCGGATGTCGGCAACATGATCGGGGAAGCCTCGCTCGCCATCGAATTCTCCGCATCCGCCGAAGACATTGGCCGCACCAGCCATGCCCACCCGACGCTGACAGAAGCCATCCGTCAGGCTGCCATGGCGGTCGACGGCTGGGCGATGCAGATGTGACAGCGTTCGCTGTCATCCCCGGCCGAGCGGTTCAGCCGCGAGGGGAAGGGGATCCAGTCGCCTTTTCCGATTTGCGCAAACGAAAAGCCCTGCGGTTTCCCGCAGGGCTTTCGTGACAAAAGCCGACTCGCAATAAAGCGGATCAGCCCCTGTCGAACTTCAGATTCAATGCGCCAATCCCGGCGGCGACATTCAAGCCGGTATTGCCTTCAATGCTGACAGGCTGCAACGCAACCGATTTGTCGAAGCCGCCGAGCAGCACGTTGGCACCGCCGCCGACAACCGCCGTCGCGCTCGCCGACACGCCGCCGTAACCGCCCTCCAACGCGCCGGGCTTCACATCGGAAGATGGCGCTATGACATCCCATATCAGCACGCCGCCTTTGGTGTAGCCGATGTCTACGCCGATTTTGGAGATGCTGCCGACGTAATGTTCACCCTCGCCGCGGTTCGGCACATAGTTGCAGCGGACCTCTTTCGAAGAGCCGAGAATATAGCCCCAGCCGCTGTCCACATTGCAGGTGAGGACGCCGATTTTCACCCCCGCTGCTTCTGCCGGCGCCAGCCACGCACTTGCTGCGAGCACAGCCACGCCAACCGTAAGCCCAAGTTTGTTCGACATTTTCGCCTCCTGATATTCCCCAATTCGAAAGGGAACGGCCGAATTTCAGGCCATGACGCAGCTAAAGCGCCGGCCACTGCAGGAGGTAACGTGCGCTTATAGGCGGGGTTCCGGTTCCCGAATTACGCGGTTGTCACGACCGGGATCACTCACGAGGCTTTGTGGCCGATGTCGGGCGTGCGCACATGCTCAGGCCGGATTCCTATTCCCACCAGACGCGCCGGAATGCGCCGCAGAAATGCACAATGGTCCAGCAGCTTGACGATCAAAGGCGGCTTGGGATCGCGCTTCAAACCGAGAACGCGCGTCATAATGCGATTCTGTATGAACATCTGCGCGGATTGCGTGAGCCGGGTGGGAAGCGAACGCCGCTTTTGAACGCGCCGCAAAATCTCGGGCGCCGCTGAGCCCGCACGCAGCGGAGCCGCCAGAATGTTGGCGGCCGCCACCGCGTCCTGCACGGCGAGATTGATGCCGACGCCGCCAATCGGCGACATTGCGTGGGCACTGTCCCCGATGCAGAGCAGCCCGGGCTTGCTCCATTCCTGCAGGCGGTCGACGGTCACTGTCAGCAGTTTGATCTGGCCCCAATCGGTAAGCTCGCCGGCCCGATCGGCAAAATCCGGCGCCACGCGTGCGATCAGTGTACGGAACGAGTCGAGGCCGCGGTCGCGCAGTCTATGTGCTTCGCCCTTTGCGATCACGAAGGCGCATTGCCAATAATCGCCGCGATCCAGCGTCACGAAGATCGCTCCCGCCGCCACGCGTCCCAGCGTTGCGGACGAATCTCCGGGCCGCTTGGAAAGGCGCATCCACAGCACGTCGATGGGAACGCCATATTCGCGCCGCGCCAAGCCTGCTTTTTCGCGGACCACGGAGTGGCGCCCATCCGCACCCACCACGAGATCGGCCTGAATGGCGAGCGGACCTTCGGGAGTGTTCGCCGTAACGCCCGTCACGCGCGCGTTAGCGCCGAGAAGACCGACCGCTTCGGTCTGCATGAGCAGGCGAAAATTTGGATACAGCTTTGCCCGGCTCGCGAGGAAATCGAGAAAATCCCATTGCGGCATCAGCGCGATGAACTTGCAATGCGACGGCAGGTGGGAGAAATCGGCAAGCCGGACCGGTACGCCGCCAATGATGCCGGAAAGCTCCCGCAGCTCCTGATGCGGACGTTTCAGAAACGCATCGAGCAGGCCAAGCTCGTACATGACTTCCAGCGTCGAGGGATGCACCGTGTCGCCGCGGAAATCGCGCAAGAAATCCTCGTGCTTTTCCAGCACGGTCACATTCACACCAGCCCGTGCCAGCAGATAGCCGAGCACCATGCCGGCTGGACCGCCGCCGACAATGCAACAGCCCGTCTGCATGGTATGGCTAGGCGCGCTTTGGCTCATGGGCGCTACGCGCGGCCTCCCGCCATGGTGCGGCAGGATTGCGCGCAAGTCCGGCAGGCCGCAACACAGGCTTCCATGCCTGTCATGCCCTCGCAATCCTTGGCACAGGTTTCGCAGATTTCGGCGCACAACAGGCAAGATTGACGGTGAAATTGGCTCTTATGCGCCATCATGTCGGCGGCGAATTGACAGGCCGCCGCGCAATCCATCATCAGCCGGAAATGTTGTGGCTTCACATGGTCGCCGCCGGTCTCCAGGCATTCGGTCATGGCGGTGGCAACGCACACGGCATGGCAGCGCAGGGCCTCTTCCATGCTGTTGCGGGTTTCGACGGAGAACTGGTTCATCGGGCGATACTCCTGGCTGGATGGGCCCTCAACGCCGGGGCAGGGCTTGCGTTCCCCGCACGAAG
>DATARE010000205.1:0-1952 GCA_036264295.1 Micropepsaceae bacterium
CGAACGCGCCGTTCGGCGCCGAGGGGAAGCGCTGCCACTCGCAAAGCAGCGCTTGGCGCTGCAGCGAGACCAAATCCGGAAGCCCGACAAAATTCCATTCCGCCACGGTGCGCACGTCGATGAGCTGCGCCGTACCCTCGCGCGCGAGCCTCTCCCAGGTTTCGCGCGGAGAAATGTCGCCCGCATAGCCCATGGAGGAAGAGGATCCCGTGTCGGACGAACGCCGCTCAACCATCAAATGCTCCGGGGAAAATATGTCACGCAGCGGAGTGCTTAAGCACTCCTACCAAGACAAACTCGCTGAGTTCTTGAGTTTTATTTAGCGAGGTCTAAACGGGGCGCAATTTACAGCGTCGAATAGATTGGCTTTGCCTGAAGATAACTTTGAACTTTGTTGCGCCATGTTTGCCGCCCCGTGCTGAGAACAATCTATAGCGAGCTGGTTAACGGACGCAAGGGGCAAATTTGGCCCGCAAAACGCGTTGTTACGATTTGGTCATAACGTCAAAAACGCCGCGAAATGAGAGGGTTGAACGTGTACGGATGAACGAATCGGAGTACACGGATTATTGGAGTTGAGGTGATTCAGGGGGTTATCCGGTTCCGTGTGAACTTAGCAAGACAAATGTGACGGCTTAAGTCTCGGTGTTCCGCCCACTGACAAAAAACAGTTTCCGCCATTATTCGCAGGTGAAAAATATTTTTTTTGAAGAAAAGCTTTAGAATCCTAACCCTTAAGGGTCTTGAGGCGGGCATTCAGGCGCGAAACTTTGCGTGCGCCGGTATTTTTGTGGATAACGCCCTTCGAAACTCCCCGCATCAGAGCAGGCTCGGCCAGCTTCAGCGCGGCGGCAGCCGCCCCCCTGTCACCCGCTGCAATCGCCTCCTCCACCTTGCGTACGGCAGTGCGGATTTGGCTCCTCCGGTTCTTGTTGACGGCCGTGCGTTTGATGGTCTGACGGGCGCGTTTTTCGGCCGAAGGATGGCTTTGCATGGGCTCACTCTGGGCTTGATTTAAGGCGGGGACCAATACAAGGGCCGCGTCGTAGCGTCAATCCGATTGCCACGGGGGCGATCAGCGGTCTTTGAACGAGGCTTTGCGCTTTTCCACGAAGGCGGCCATGCCTTCCTTCTGATCCTCGGTCGCGAACATGGCGTGAAACAGCCGGCGTTCGAAACGGATGCCCTCGGCGAGGCTGGTTTCGAGAGCGGCGCTGACGCATTCCTTCACCATCAGCATGGCGGGCAGCGAGGTGGCCGCGATCTTTTGTGCCGTCTTCAGCGTCTCACCGAGAAGCTCGCCCGGCGGAACCACCCGCGCGACAAGGCCCGCGCGCTCGGCCTCGGCCGCGTCCATTAGACGCCCGGTGAGGCACATCTCCATGGCTTTGGCCTTGCCGACCGCGCGCGTGAGCCGCTGGGTTCCCCCCGCACCCGGTCCAATGCCCAGATTGATCTCCGGCTGGCCGAATTTCGCATTGTCCGCGGCGATGATGAAATCGCACATCATGGCGAGTTCGCATCCCCCGCCCAGCGCATAGCCGGCAACCGCGGCGATCACGGGTTTTCTCGTATGCGCCACCCGCTCCCAATTCCTGGTGATGAAGTCTTGCTTGTAGACTTCGGCAAAGTTTTTCCCGGCCATCTCGGTGATATCGGCCCCCGCGGCGAAGGCCTTTTCCGAACCGGTTATGATGACGCATCGTATGGCGTCGTCGGCCTCAAAACCGTCCAAGACAGCGGACAATTCGTCCATCATCGGTGAGTTGAGCGCGTTCAGCGCCTGCGGGCGGTTGAGTGTGACGATGCCCACGGCGCCTTCGGTGCGGACCAGAATGTTCTGATAGGTCATGTGTCACGCCCATGTTGCGTTGCAATATGCGCTGCTGCGCGTCCCGAGGGCAAGGGCAAGGAGTTTCTTCCAGAGCGGTGCGGCCCTTATGATGGCGAGC
>DATARE010000236.1:0-3471 GCA_036264295.1 Micropepsaceae bacterium
TTTATAGATCATTCCACCCTCTGCGCTGCACACAGAGGGTGGGCCTTTCGCAATTCACTTGCCGGCGAGTTCGATGCACTCCTCGAGCACGTCCATCGCAACATCGGCCTGATCCTTGGTGGTGATCAGCGGAGGAGAGATGCGCACCGTATTCGGTCCGCAGCCGAGCAGTAGAATGCCGCGTTCAAAGGCCAGTTCGACCACGCGCTCGCGTTCTTCGGATGCGCGTTCTTTAGTTTCTTTGTTCTTGACCAGCTCGACGCCGATCATCAGGCCGAGGCCGCGAACGTCGCCAACCAGCTTGTGCTTCTTTGGCCAGACAGCCATGTGCCGCTTCATGTGGTTTCCGACTTCTTCGCTGTTGCGCAGCAAACCTTCGCGCTCGATGACGTCGAGCGTGGCGAGCGCCGCGGCGATGCAGACCGGGTTGCCGCCAAAAGTTGACGCATGCGATCCCGGAACCCAGTCCATGATGTCGGCTTTGGTGAGCGTGATCGAGAGCGGCATTCCTGAGGCAATGCCCTTCGCCATGCAAATAATGTCAGGCTGCACGCCGGTGTGCTGAATCGCCCACCACTTTCCGGTGCGTCCGATTCCGCTCTGAACTTCATCAGCGACCAGCAGAATTCCATGCTTGTCGCAAATCCGGCGCAACTCTTCCATGAAGACCTTGGGGCCGGGGACGTATCCGCCTTCGCCCTGAACCGGTTCGACAAAGATGGCCGCAACTTCCTCGGGCGGAAGCGTGGTGTTGAACAATTTCTCTTCGATGAAGCGGGCGCAAGCCAGCGCATCCTGCTCGCCTTTGCGATAGACATCGGGATACGGCACGTGGGTCACCCCCGGAAGCAGCGGGGCAAAGCGGCGGCGCTGTTGCGGTTTGGAAGCGGTCAGCGACAAAGCTCCCATGGTGCGGCCATGAAATGCGCCGTAGAACGCGATGATGTTCGGCCGTCCGCTGTGATAGCGCGCCAGCTTCAATGCGCACTCGACGGCTTCCGCTCCGGAGTTGCCGTAATAAATACGATGCGGTCCCGGCATAGGAGCGATCTTCGACAGGCGGTCCGCTAAGGTGACGAGGCTCTCGTAGTAAAAATCCGTGCCCGACATGTGGATCAGTTCGCCCGCCTGCTTCTGAATTGCGGCCACCACATCAGGATGGCAATGGCCGGTCGAGGTCACCGCAATGCCGGATGAAAAGTCGAGAAACTCGTTGTCATCGACGTCGGTGATGACCAGGCCGCGGCCCTGCTTCGCGACCAGCGGATAAGACCGGGTGTACGACGGCGAAATGATTCGCTCATCGCCTTCAAGCACGCGCTTGGCATTCGGTCCGGGCAGAGCGGTTTTGATCTTTGGTCCTTCAATTACGGACGTGGTCTTGGTTGACATGGAATCCTCCTCAAAGTTTGTCGTCGATCGGCGGTCGTCGGCTGCCTTGCACTTCGTTCAAAGCTTGCAAGTGAACCGCGACCGGGAAGGGCACGAGTTCACTCGTGCCGAAGCAGGGGTCAAAGCTTTCGGGCTTTAACCCCGAGGAAAAAGGAAAGACCGAAGTTAGTCGCTACCGAAAAGGCTGGGACGGCTCTGCGAGGGCAGCACGGCAAGATAACGTCGCGGGCACACTAACATGTGCAACCAGCAAGCCGGCAGGTGCGAATTGGCATTCTGGAAATGCATTGCAGAACCTGACTTTCATTATATCCGGAGTTGGCGTGTCTTAATACCTTAAGCGACGGCAGCAGCAGAAAGCGCGCTGGGCACGATGGTTGCCTTTCCGGGCCCTTCCGCTACCGCTTTCTCGAGCGCCCGCTCGGCGCGGTTGATCACTTCGGTGACGATATCCACGGGATCGAACTGCTGGCGCACAACTGCCTCCGCCGCGCCGGCGTTGAATGAGGCCGCAATCTGCTTCTCGCCAATGGCGGTGGCGATCAGGCGACGCATCTTTTCGACCACACGCAGGGCTTCGTTCTCGCCCGTCTCGCCCAGAATAATGGCGATGGCATTGCCGGCATAGCGGAATGCCAGATCGTTCTGCCGGACGTTGGCGCCGACCAGCTGTCCAAGGCGTTGCATTAGATTGTCGGCGGCAGCCTCGCCCTGTTCCTTGGCGATGGTGGCGCGCTCGGCAAACCGCATAATGAGAACGGTCACGGGCGTCGCCTGTTGCGCGGCGCGGCGCACTTCGCCCATCAACAAATCGATATAAGAGGCGCGTTTCAGCAGACCTGAGTTCTCATCAGTTACAGAAAGATTCTTTACCAACCGGCGCAGGCCTGCGTTGTTGAGTGCGATGGCCACTTGCTCAGCGATCATCTTGAAGATCATGATGTCGTTCGGCGCCCATGCCCGCGACGTGCTTTCAATCAGCAGCATCACGCCAAGATGATCGTCGCCATCCATCAAAGGCACAGCGAGTAGAGAATGCGCATTCAATGCAGAAAGCTGTTGAGCCAGGCCCTGTAAGTCAGGCGCAGCCGCAGTGTCAGGATAAGCCAGCGTGCCCCGGATGATCGCAAGGTCGTGCAAAGTAGATACGAGCTGTTCTATCACCTCAGAATCCGCTGCCTGAGTTCCTGCGCCGGCGAATTGTTTCGCGGTACTCGTCACCAGACCGGGTTTCCGTAAGGCCACCACGCTGCGGGAAAGCTTCCATTGCGTGCCAATTTCTGTGGCGGCCGCATTCAAGACACCATCGGCGGTATTTTGCTGGTTTAGCTTACGAGTAATGTCCGGGACGCGTGCGAAGCTGGCCATATCCAGACTTTCGCCAGCGCCGGATGAGGTGCTCGCGACGCTGGATGGAACCGGCGCAACCGGAGCTACACCGCCTGTCGAACCAGCCGAATATTGCGGGGTCATGCCGGCGGTTACATATAACTGGCGCAGGTCCGCGTTGCGGTCTTCTTCATGCGGAAAGAGCTGCTGAATTCTTTGCAGGCGCTCGAGCGCCTTGTTGCGCATGCCATACTGCACCAGAATTTCCGCCTGTAGCATCAGGTCCTGCAAGGTGCCTGAGCCCAGCATTTTTTCATCCGGGCTGTTACGCGGAGGCTGAGCGGCCGAGGTGCCGGTGAAGCGAGAGGAAATCAGGTCGTAACGCGTCTGCTCGATTTTTCCTTTTAACAGTTCCAGCCGTTTGGCGTGCCCCGGCTCGTACGGGTCGATTTCCACGGCGCGATCAAGCGCATCTGAGGCCTTGGCAAAATTCTGCTGCTCGCAATAGACGTCGAACAGGCGCAGCAAGGTTGCGGAATAATCGGTTTCGCGATTGGCGGTGTTGAATTGATCGGCAAGGAACTCGAGCATATCGGTGGAAGGCCGGTGACCGGCAGCAATGTCTTGCATCATGGCGAGGAACGCCCTGCGTTCGCCCTTTCGTCGTTGGAAATGGTCCAGCTTCTCTGCCAGCATCACCGCCTCTTTATCTAATTGCGAATCCAGGAAGGCGCCGATGAGATCGCGCAC
>DATARE010000239.1:0-11475 GCA_036264295.1 Micropepsaceae bacterium
TCCTTTTTCATGATCAACATGGCGCTCTCGGGCTTGAGATCGAGCCCGCCGGTATCGAAGCACACACCCTTGCCAACCAGCGTCACCTTGGGGTCGGCCTCGTTTCCCCAGACGAGATCGATGAGCCGGGGCTCGCGCACGCTGGCCCGGCCCACGGCATGGATCATCGGATAGTTGGCCTTCAGCAGCCCCTCACCCGTCGTCACCGCAATGCGCGCGCCGAAATTTTCGGCCAGCGAACGGGCGGCGTGTTCCAATTCGTGCGGCCCCATGTCGTTGGAAGGCGTGTTGATCAGGTCGCGCGCCAGGAAAATGCCATTGGCGAGGCGCGAGACGGCTTCGCCATCGACGCCCTCGGGCAGGACGAGCCGCGGATGCTCCTTGCGCGCGGATTTCTTGTGCTTGCGATAGCGGTCGAAGGCATAGGTCCCGATGGCCCAGGCATAGGCGGCACGTTCACCGGCAAAGGCCCCGGGCACATCGCCCAGCGCGTAAAGTCCGGGCGGCAGACGTTCCGAGAACAGCGCCAGCGCGTGCGGGTCACGAGCCGGCCCAAGGCCCAGCACAGCGGCCGCCAAGTTTCCCGAATTGTCGGGCACCAGCGCCAACTCGCCGTCCTTGGCTGCAAAACCGGTCGCCTTCAGCCACCGTGCTTCCGCGGGTTCACGCTCGGCCAGGAATTTTTCGAGGCCCTTGGGCAGAACCGCGTGCAGCATGACGGGCTTGGCTGTGGCGGCTTCGGTTCGCGCGGCGAAAATGCTCAGCATGACAGGTTCGAACCCCTGGGTTTAAGCCGCCCTTATAGGAGTGGTAAGACGGCTTTCGCAATCCGACCGGACCACACATGAGCGCGCGCTACACGCTTTTCATCGGCAGCAAGAACACCTCGTCCTGGAGCTTGAGACCCTGGCTTGCCATGAAAATGGCAAAGCTTCCCTTCGAGGAGGTTCTGATTGCCTTGCGCCGCCCCGAGACCAAGGCAGAGATCAAGCCCCATTCCCCGTCCGGCAAGGTGCCCGCGCTCAAGATCGAAGAGGGTGGGCGCGTGCAGACCGTCTGGGACAGTCTGGCGATCTGCGAAACATTGGCCGAGCGTCATCCGGACGCGGGATTGTGGCCGCACGATCCGGCTGCGCGCGCCGAAGCCCGCAGCGTGGCAGCCGAAATGCATTCGGGCTTTCCCGATATCCGCAATGCGCTATCGATGGATATTGCCGCCCGTCTGCCGACGCCCGAGCTGAGCGATGGTGCGCGGGAGCAAATCGCCCGCGTCGTGGCGATCTGGGAATTGGCGCTGACGCGCTTCGGCAAGGACGGCGGATTTCTGTTCGGTTCGTTCACGATTGCCGATGCGTTCTATGCCCCGGTCGCAACACGGTTCGAGACCTATGGCATCGCCTTGCCGCCTGCGGCCAAAGCCTATCAACAGCGCATGCTTGCGCTTGCTGCGATGCGCGAATGGGAAGAAGCGGCCAAGGCGCAGATGGCCAAAGGGTAGATCAGGATTTTCCCGCCGGCGGTTTCGCCGGGAGAGCGACCTTCTCGTCCGGCTTCAGCACCCCGGCTTCGGTGAAGAACCGCACCGCACCCGGATGCAGCGGCGCGCTCAGATCCTTCGCGCCCGACGCCAGCTCCATGAAATGCGATCCTAGCTTCCCAGCTTGGAGAGCCGAACGATTGGCAGGATTGTACACCGCCTTCAGCATTCCATAGATCAGGGCATCGGGTTCGGATGCATCGGTGATCCACAGGGCATCCACACTCACCGTCTCGACCTCGGGCCCATTGCCATAGGTGCCCTTGGGAATGACATGCGCCGAAAGATAACGCTCCTTGGCCAGCAGGCGCTTCAACCCATCCCCATTGATCGGCACCAGAACCGCGACCTCCTGATCCAGCAATTGCTGCAACAGATTGACCGGCGTGCCGCCGACGAAGAACATCGCGTCGATCTTTCCTGCCTGCAACAGATCGACAGCGGTTTCGGCCGAATCGTAATTGGGCACGATGGATTTCTCCGACAGCCGATAGGCGGCCAGAACGGCGCGCGCGGTGGCGATGGTTCCCGAATTTTCGCTTGACAGCGAGACGCGCTTGCCACGCAAATCGGCAACGTTTTTGATCTTGGAATTCTTCGCCACAACGAGATGCAAATCCTCGCCATACAGATTGGCGATCACCCGTATTTGTTTCGTGGGTCCCCCTTTGCGGAAGGGTCCCTGACCCGCCATGGCGAGCGCGATCACATCGGTCTGCGCCAGTCCCGACGTGGTCATGCCGCTATTGACCGCAAGGATGTTGGCGACCGAACCTTGTGACGCACGCGTGGATACGATCAGGCCCGAAGGCCCGCATATGTTCGCGGCCTCGCAGCGGCCGACGCCAGGGGGATGGCTCAGAAGCTGCGCCAGCAGCGACCCAACCGGGAAATAAGTCCCGGTGGTGGAGCCGGTGGAAATCTGGAAGGCAATGCGCTGTGGATTGTCGATGCCTTGCGCCGGGGCGGTACCGGAGAACATCGTTGTGGCGCCGAGGGCGAGGATCAACCCCGCTGCCAGACTCCAGAAGATCGAGCGCCTGTTCTCCCGCATAACGCAGTATAGAACATGGGCATTGCGGCTGGAATTGGACATCGATCACAATCCAAAGAAATCACACGCGCTCGCCCCCGCATCCCTCATTGTGCCTGCGCGCGCTTAATCTTCGGTTGACGGCGCACCCGGTCCGTTGACCGCGGCGGCCTCGCCGGGCGAAAGACCCGGAAGGCCTGCTCTCGATGACGGTTTTGCGAAATGCGGCCCGGAGGTCTTGTCGCCAAGCCTAAGGTTTCGAGCCCGCTCCCTGCTATTTCACGTAACCCAGGACCTTCAGCGCCGCGGGCCCCAAAATCACGATGAACAGACAGGGCAAGAAGAACACGATCATCGGGACCGTAAGCTTGGATGGCAGCGACGCCGCCTTGCGTTCGGCTTCGGCCATCCGCATCTCGCGGTTTTCCTGGGCCGTGACACGCAGCGCCTGCCCCATGGGGGTCCCGTATTTTTCGGACTGGATGAGGGCGGCGGCGACCGACTTCACCCCGGAATGGCCGCAACGCTGGGCGAGATTCTGAAAGGCCACGCGCCGGTCCGGCAAATAGGAAAGTTCCGCCGTGGTAAGCGCCAGTTCCTCCGCCAGTTCCACCGATTGACCCCCGACTTCCTGCGCCACGCGGTTGAAAGCCGCCTCGATCGACATGCCCGATTCGACGCAAATCAGCATCAGGTCGAGCGCATCGGGAAAAGCGCGCATGATGGAATCGCGCCGAGCCTGGATACGATTGCTGACGAAGATATCGGGGGCGTAGTAGCCGGCAAGCGCCGCGCCAATGGCCGCCAAAAGCTTCATATTGAGGGACCAATCGAGGGTCGAGATGCCAAACAGATAGATCAGCGCCCCCACAAACAGGACCGGCGGCATCGCGAAGCGAAAGAACATGAAGCTCACCACCGGGCCCTGTCCGCGCCAGCCGGCGCGCGCCAGCTTTTCCCGCATGCCGGGCGATTCCACCAATTTCTCGATCTTCAGATTGTCGAGTGTGCTTTTCATAAAACCGACAGGTGTGGAGCGAAGCTGGCCGCGCTTGCCCGCCTGCGCCAGGGCTTCGCGCTGACGCAGACGCAATTCCTCGCGCCGCTCGCCCACCGCCTTCATGCGCTGGCCCAGCGTATCGCGGCGCATATAGGGCAGGCCGAGAGTCAGGATCGTGGCGAATGTCGCGATCGCAGCGAAGGCGACCACGAGAAATTGGCGGTCAAGCAGAAGATAAAAATAAGCCAGGTTCATCTGACGAGCCCGTTCAATATTTGAAATTGATCATGAACTTCATCACGGCCACGCCGATGGCCATCCACACCCCGCAGCCCAGCAGCATCAGATTGCCCAGCGGCACCGACAAAAGCGGTTTGATATAGTCCGGGGTGGTCACGTAGATGAGGCCCATCACGCCTGGCGGAAGCGAGCCGATGATCATGGCGCCGGCTTTGGCTTCGGAGGACATGGCGCGGATTTTCCCTTGCAGGCGCTTGCGGTCGCGCAACACGCCGGCGAGATTTCCCAGCGCCTCGGAGAGATTGCCGCCGGCCTTCTGTTGGATCATCATCACAATCGCGAAGAAGTTCACTTCGGCGGTGGGCATGCGCTCATACATGCGCTTCAACCCGTCCTCCATGGTGACGCCGACTTTCAAGCTTTCGGTGAGCAGACGGAATTCACCCGAGACTGGCTGCGGGATTTCACTGGCAACAAGCTTCAAAGCCTCGTTTACCGGAAGGCCCGTCTTCACACTGCGCACGATGGTATCGATGGCCGGGGCAAATTCGCGGGTGAAGGCTTTTTCCCGACGGCCCTTCAAAAATCCCAGCACCCAGCGCGGCAGACCGAAGGCGCAGGCGAAACCTGCGAGCGGCACGGCGTAAAGCTGGCTGACGGACACGAACGCACCGATGGCGCCGGCAACGCCGATTGCCGCGGAGAATATCCAATACGTCTTGACGCTGATGGTAAGTCCTGCCTGCTCGATGCGGCGGCGCAAGGACGGGCGCTTCTTCTGCTGGGCCTGCTGTTTTTCCAGCTCTTTCAGCATGGACTGCATATTCTTGCGGCGCTGCTGGTTGGCATCGTTCGCGCCTTTCAAGGCACGGGCCTGCACGGTCGGCCTTGCCACCGCCGCGACGCGCTTTTTGGTTTTTTCCGCGCCTATCCCGGAGAAGGCGAATACCACGCCGCCCAATGCCAGCATCGCGAGTATGGAGACCATCAGGAGCATCGTCAGGTTCATGATGAGCGCTTTCTCAAGGCTGCGCGGCGTCGAGCGCTTCGGCCAATTCGCGCTCCAGCCCGAAATAGCGGGCGCGATCCCAGAAGGCCGGCCGGGCAATGCCGGTGCCGATATGGCGGCCCTTGATGCGCCCGGCTTCGTCTTCGCCGTCGATCTGATAGGTGAGCAGGTCCTGGGTAATAATGACGTCGCCTTCCGAGCCGATCACCTCGGTGATGTTGGTAATGCGGCGGGAACCGTCGCGCAGACGTTCGGCCTGCACCACGATATCGATGGAGCCCACGATCATTTCGCGGATGGTTTTGGAAGGGAGATTGTAGCCGCCCATGGTGATGAGCGATTCCATGCGGGAAAGCGCCTCGCGTGGAGAATTGGCGTGCACCGTACCCATGGAGCCGTCATGGCCGGTGTTCATCGCCTGCAGCAAATCGAACGCTTCGGGTCCGCGGACTTCGCCGACGATAATGCGTTCGGGACGCATACGCAGACAGTTCCGGACAAGATCGCGCATGGTGATCTGGCCCTGCCCCTCGAGGTTGGGCGGACGCGTTTCCAGCCGCACCACATGGGGCTGCTGCAACTGCAATTCGGCGGCGTCCTCGCAGGTGATGACGCGCTCATCCACATCGATATAGGCGGTCAGGCAATTCAGCAGCGTCGTCTTGCCCGAACCCGTGCCGCCGGAAATGATGATGTTGCAGCGCGCCCGGCCGATAACGGCGAGCACCCGCGCCCCTTCGGGCGTGATGGAGCCGTAACGCACCAGATCGTCGAGTTTCAGCTTGTCCTTGCGGAATTTGCGGATGGTGAGCGTCGGCCCATCGAGCGCCAAAGGCGGAGCGATGACGTTGACGCGGCTGCCGTCGGAAAGGCGCGCGTCGCAAATCGGCGAGGCTTCATCGACGCGCCGGCCGACCTGGCTGACGATGCGCTGGCAGATGTTCATCAGCTGCGCATTGTCGCGAAAGCGGATATTCGTGAGCTGAACCTTGCCGCCCACTTCGATGAAAACGCGCGAGGCGCCATTGACCATGATGTCGGCGATGTCGTCGCGCGCAAGCAAAGGCTCGAGCGGGCCATAGCCAAGCACGTCGTTGCAGATATCGGTGAGAAGCTGTTCCTGTTCGGCAATCGACATCACCACGTTCTTGATGGTGATGATCTCGTTGACGATATCGCGGATTTCCTCGCGCGCGGAATCGACGTCGAGCTGGGCAAGCTGCGCGAGATCGATGGTGTCGATCAGCGCGCTGAAAATCGTGGTTTTGACCTGGTAATAATCGTCGGAGCGGTTGTCGACTGCAATCGGGGCAGGCGCCGATGGCGCAGGCGGCAACTGCGCCCGCGACGCCGAAGCCGCGGCGGCCGGCGGCGCTGCTGGAGCTTGCGCTTTCGGGGGCGGAGCCGGTTTTTGCGCCGCTGTTGCGGGTGCTGCGATAGGTTTTGCAGACGCGGGCCGGGACGTCGCTTGCATGAGATCCTCCGAGGCGCCACGCTTGCCGAACATGCGCTAGCCAACCTTGCGATTGAGGAAAGGCAGGAACGCAAGGCCGCCCTTCTTTGCGGGTGCACTCGCGATGCGGCCTGTCAGCATTTCCGCCAGCAGCTTCACGCCTTCAGAGGCGCGCGCATTGGGCTGAATTTCCGCCAGCATTTGTCCATTGTTGGACGCCGTGCCAAAAAGCTGCGGCTCGAACGGCAACACCAAGACCGGCTCCTGGCCGATGGCATTTGCGAATTCCTTCGCCGGTATCTCGGGCCGTTTGGGAACGCCGACCTGATTGAGCACCACCTTGGGCGGCGCATCGTTGACGCGGCGGGCCTTCATCACATCGAGCATGTTTTTGGTGTTGCGCAGCGAGGCCAGATCGGGCGTCGCGACGATCACGATCTCGTCGGCGGCGCAGAGTGTCTCGCGCGACCAGGAAGACCAGGCATGCGGCATATCCACCACCACGCAGGGAAGCGAATTGCGCACCTGACCGATGACGCTTTCGTAGGCGGCGACATCGACTTCATAGTCGCGATCCAGAAGCGCCGGCGCTGCAAACAGCGAAAGATGCTCGCCGCATTTGATCAGAAGCCGGTCGAGCAGCACGTCGTCCAGACGCTCCGGCGCGAGCAGCGCGTCGGCCACGCCCTGACCGGGGTCCTCGTTGAAGTTCAACCCAGCCGTACCGAATGGCAAATCGAGATCCACAATGGCCGTGTTGATCTTGAAGCCGTCGGCGATATACCAGGCAAGATTATGCGCAATCGTCGAGGCGCCTGCACCGCCGCGTGCGCCCGTGACCACCACGACGCGCCCAATGGGCGGCGCGTTGGGATTCACATAGAGCCCGGAAATGGTCTCGATAAATTGCAGCGGACTGAGAGGTCCAACCAGATATTCCGAGACGCCGCGGCGAATAAGCTCACGATAGAGGTGCACGTCGTTGGAACGTCCGACCACGATGACTTTCGTGCTTTCATCGCAGACATTGGCGAGGCTCTCCATTTCCTGAAGCACCGCATCGCCTTCCTTTTGCGTCTCGACGATCAAAAGGTTGGGCGTCTGGTTCTGCCGAAAGAAGATCACTGCTTCCGCGACGCCGCCGGCATGAATGCCGAGATGCGCCTTCACCAACCGGCGATCCGTGGCGGCGCGCTGCAGCGCTTCCTCGGTATCGGAAAATTCGCAAAACGCCTCGATGGAAATGCGCGGCACGGGGCGCTCATGCGCTGCCGCGCCGAAGCTTTCCCCGCTCGGGTTTGTGTCCTGTGTCGGTTCTTTTGCCATGGTCAATTCCTCATCACTTCCCGCCGCCGCCGCCACCACCGCCACCGACCGCCGTTACGGCGCCGGATTGCTCGGCGGTTTTCGCGACAACCGTCGTTTCGCCCTTGCGGTATTTGTCGAGCACGGTCAGGCGGCGCTGGACATCGTCGGGATCGAGCGGTTTGGGCGTCACCAGATCGCGCGGATCGGCAACCATCGCCGCCAGATTGTGCTGGGTGGCGCAGCCGAAATTTGGCGACGCCTTGTTCTCTGACGTGTACCCAAGGTTGGCCGACCAATCGCCGCAAGGCGCAGCCTGCGCCTGATAACGGATATAGGTGAGTTTCACTTCATCGGCCGTGCTCAGCGCATCGTCGCTTCCGGCCATGATGCGATTGCGCGGCACGCCCAGCGCGACCAGACGCCCGGTAATGAAATTTACGGCATTGGGAAGCCGTCTTGGGGCGCCAATCGCAATGGTACCGGCGCCGTTTTCCATAAAGTCGCGGGTAAAGCGCAGGAGCTCCCCATTGCTGGCTTCGCTCAGAGCCGTCCCCGCCGCATCGAGGGGAACCCTGAGCGATTCCATATGGGGCTCGACGGTGATAGGGAAACGCTCCGTCACCGGCATTGCGTTCTCGGGCCCGCTTATCGGATTGGCGCAGGCCGTAACGAGAAGGGCCGCAAGCACCGCAGAGGCACGAAGAACTTTCGTCGAATGGATCATGGCAGCCTCTTTCGTCATTGCACGATGTAACCGATGGCGTTTTTGGGAGCTTGGGGAACCTTGGTGTCCTTGCCGTAGACCGCGTTCACCCGGCCCAGCAGCATGGTTTCGAGATCGGTCGGAACCACGTAGCCATCGTCGGGACGCGCGATTTGTGTCGGCGAAACCGGATTGACCAGATAGGCGCTCACGCTCACCACGAGTTCGCTTTCATTGTTCTGGAAGTCGCGGCTGCGGAACAAGGCGCCAAGGATGGGCAGATCCTTCATGCCCGGCAGCGCATCCAGATTCTGTTTGGTTTGCTGCTGGATCAACCCGCCGATGGCGAGGCTACCGCCCGATGGCAGCTCCACCGTGGTCTCGGCGCGCCGCACCGCCAGCGCCGGCAGCGTTAATCCCTGTTGTGAAATCGTGTTTCCGTTCGCGTCCGTCGTCGTGCTGCCTCCGAGCGTGAAGGCGCCCGTGTTGGTCAGCTCGCTGACTTCGGTCGAGATTTGCAGCGAGATGCGGCCTTTGCTCAGCACCACGGGCGTAAAGGAAAGCCCGACGCCGAATTGCTTGAATTCGACGGTGATGTTGCCGTCGCGATCGCGCGACACCGGCACAGGAAATTCGCCGCCGGCGAGGAATTTCGCGGCTTCGCCGGAGATCGCCGTCAGGTTGGGCTCGGCCAGCGTGTGCACCAGGCCCACCCGTTCCAGCGCCTTTAACGTGCTCTGCAAATTGTTGGGCTTCGCGTTGCAGAGATTGGTCGAAGAGAAACCAAAACTGGTGCCGGGGCTGTTGAGACTTGGGCCAGGAAGCACACCCAACGCGTTCAGCTCTTCACCGGGAAGCTGCACGACGGGAGGCTGAGAAGGATCCGTTACCAAACGCGGCCGGAAATTGGTGATCTGGCAGACCTGCCCGATTTGGGCACCCGAAAGATCCGACAGCGCCCGGCCCACAAGGCTGAACTGGTTGTCGGTGGACGTCACGATCGGCACACCGCCCGCGTTGACGACGCTCGACAGGTTGATGCCGAGCTGTTTGGAAATGTTGCGGCTGATTTCGGAAACGGTCACCTTGATCAGCACTTGCTGGCGCTGCTCGATCGAAAGATTGTTCACGACCTTGTCGGGCGAACCGGCGTAGCGTTCGGCCATGCTCTGTGCGCGGCTTGCTTCGGAGACGGTGTTCACGCTTCCCGAGAGCACGATGTTGTCGTTGAGCGATTGCGCCTGAACCTTGGTGTCGGGCAGTTCATGCTTGAGCTGATCGTTCAGGTTGGTCACGTCGGAGCCGACGGCGATTTCCAAGGCGGCGATCTGTTTGCCTTGCGCGTCGAGGAAGATCGCGTTGGTCTGACCTATCTTCAAAGACATGATGAAGATGCGCCGTGGCGTGCGCACCACCGCATCGGCAATCAGCGGATTGGCGACGAAGACATCGCGCGCATCGGTATCCAATTCGATAATGGCCGCCTTGTTCAGCGCCAGCGAAATATGCTGCGGAGCCGTGTTTGCCGATGCCGCAACATGGATGATGCGCGATTCTTCCGGGGCAGAAGGCGTTTCCTGTGCCAGGGCGGATGCCCCGGCCGTCACGATTGCGGCCACGAACACGCCCGCTGTTGTCCGGCGGAAGAAGGAGTTGAGATGTTTCATGGGCGACCTCATTGGGGCGTCAGGGCTGCCACGGGGGCAGGGGCAACGTTGACACTGACCGGATTGGCGATGCCGCTGGTATCGGCGGACACGCTGGGAGCGGCAGGCGCGGGACTGGCAGAACCGGCGCCACGCGCAGCCGCATCTCCATCGCGGCGCATCCCGTAACGGAAGACGACCACGGTTTCGGGTTTGACAGCACGCGGAGCGAACACGACGACCGGCGGACGTTTGGCGGGGGCAGGTTCGGCGGCCACCGTGTCGGCGCCATTGTCGCCAAGCGCGCGAAGCGCAAGCGACACCACGCCCATCTGCTGCGAGCGCGCCAGCAATTCCGCCTGATCCGGAAGCAATTCCAAGGTGACGGTTTTGCCGACCACGGATTGCTGATCCTTTTGCGGCTGAGCCGTCTGATCGACCGCCAGGACACGGATATCGCGCAGGATGATTGCGCTGGCGAAGTTCTTGGACCCGTTGCCTCCCGACATGTCGCGCGAAAACAGGACGTCCACGCGATCGTTTGGCAGAATGAACCCGCCGGCGCTTGTTTCTGCCGACACCAGCAGGCTGACGGCGCGCATGCCTGGCTTAATCGTCGCGGCGAGAAAGCCGGTGGCGCCGGCGCGCACGATGCTGGTTTCGGTGATTGGCTGCCCGCTGATGAACGGTGCGCGGGCAACCGACCCTTCAATCGCTTTGGCGATATCCGGCTGCGCTTCCTTGGTGATAAAGCCCGCAGGCGGCACGGATTTTTTCGGCCAAGGTTCCCAGCGTACGGCGTCCGCGCTGAGCAAATGGCCGGGCTGGATATCCTTACTGGCAACCAAAATGTCGATGGTTTGGACGAGCTGCGGGGCGGCCTGCGTGACGGTCGTCCCGCCCCCCAACATGCCGCGGGCCAGCAACACGGCAGCAGCAGCGGCAATAAACGCTACACCCAGAATTGCGAATCGCATGAAGTTCATGACGAGGCTCCTTCGTGGCCGCCAGGAGACACGAAACGATTTAGAATTCGATTAATGAAACCGGGAAGAAGCCTTTTACTCGGCACATTTTTTTCGCCGCGGCCAATCAGCTCATCGCCGCGAGGCGAAAAATCTCCGTATTCGGAAGGACATTGAGCGCGGCAATCGCCAGCGCGACCCCGTAGGGCACCCCGGCCTTGGGATCGGCGAGGCGAATCAGCCAAGGCTGTCCGGCCATGAAAGCCGGTAGCGGAATCCGCCGCAGCATCAAAAGTCCAAGCGTCAGCGCGCCGCCCTGGATCGAGGCAATCAGCGCATAATCGAACATATAGTCCCAGCCGAGCCAGAGACACGCCATGGCAAAGAGCTTGGCATCGCCGCCGCCGATCCAATGCAGCGCGAACATCACCATGCCGATGATGAGCCCCACACCGCCGGCCGTGAGATGCGGCACAATCATGTTCCAACTCAAACCGTGACCGGCGAGCGCCGTGACCGATAGAAACAGCACGAACAGCAGCAGCATCGCGCCCGGCAGCATATTGGGAATGGTGTAGGTG
>DATARE010000376.1:0-33510 GCA_036264295.1 Micropepsaceae bacterium
ACTGGATGACCACGGTAAAGGCTTCCCAGTTTTCCTTGTTAAGCCGAAGCATATTCTAGGCGACCAGAAGATGTCCGGTGGATGAAATCGGCAGGAATTCCGACAGCCCTTCGACCAGCCCCAGCAAAACCGCGTTAACGATATCGTTCATGCCATTCCCCAGCCTATCCGCGAAATTCCTACGCGGAATTGACCGCGTGCGCGACAGCAAAACTCTCACCCCAAGGGGAATTGGGTTATAGATGCGTAATAGTAATGCAATCCGCCTTGCCGCGAGGTCTCATGCCACCGATGTCCGGTTCTGCTGTCCGCGATCTTCGCCGGATGGCCTATTGTCTTGCGGCGCTCGCGATTTCTTTGCCCGGAGATGCGCTGGCGCATGGCATGGCGGGAAAGGATGCGGATTTCGTCGCCCATTCGGTGGGGCCGCAAATCCTGCCCTTTTTCTATCTCGGCGCCAAACATATGGCGACGGGCTACGATCATCTGTTGTTCGTGATCGGGACAGTGTTCTTCCTTTATCAGCTTCGGCACGTGGCGATTTATGTCACGACCTTCAGCATCGGGCACAGCATCACGCTGCTCCTAGGCGTGCTCGGCGGAGTTCACGTCAACCCCTTTCTGGTCGACGCGGTGATCGGGCTTTCGGTGGCCTATATCGCCTTCGACAATCTCGGCGGCTTCAAGACGCTGTTTGGGGTGCAGCCTCATACGAAGCTTGCGATCCTCGTTTTCGGCTTGGTCCATGGATTCGGCTTGGCGACCAAGGTGCAGGAACTGAACCCGTCACGCGATGGATTGGCGGCGAACATGATCTCGTTCAATGTCGGCGTGGAGGCAGGCCAATTGCTGGTGTTGAGTGTCGCGCTCGCCCTCATTGTGTGGTGGCGAAAGACGGCTGGCTTTTCCCGACAGGCGGTTCTTGCCAATGGCGTCATCATGGCCGCCGGATTTGCACTGATGGAATATCAACTGGCCGGCTATTTTGTAAGCGGAGGCGCCTGATGACCGAAGAAAGAAAGACGCCATCCTTGAACCCGGCGCGCACCATCGCGATTGCCGTGGCGGCGTTGCTCGCCGGAAGCGCGATCTTCGTCCTGTTCGTGCTGCCGGCGGAATTCCATCGCGACCCGACGGGATTTGGCAAGCTCACCGGGCTCGACCGCGTTGCCGGACCCGAAATCGTGACCGTCGCGGCCGCACCCGCCGGGCCCAATGCGACGACGCGGTTCTACGCGACCGCTTTCCGCACGGATACGTTCGAGATCACGCTGCCGCCCGATGAAGACAAGGGCGAATTGGAATTCAAGGTGAAGATGCGTCCCGGTGACACACTGACCTATAGCTGGAATGTCACGGGCGATGAGGCCCATCCGGAATGGTTCTATTACGATTTCCACGGCGAATCGCGCCCCGTGCCGGAAGGCGCCAAAGCCACCGTCATGGAATATCGTCAGGCGACAGGACTTAAATCCAGCGGCGCGCTGGTGGCGCCGTTCGAGGGCGTGCATGGCTGGTATTTCCAAAACCAGTCGGACAAGCCCCAAACCGTGCATTTGACCATCAGCGGTTTCTACGAACTCGTCCCGCCCGGTGAATACGGCAATGAAGGCAAGGTCGTGCCGCTGGCGAAGGCACAGGGCTGAACCCGCCTAACGTGCTGCTGTCGCGACGGCGGACAGGTCAGGCTGCTGGGCTGGGAATTTTCGCGCGCCGCCCTAAACTGACGGGCCACGATTCGCAACCGCCATGGCCCGAACGCCCAAAAGCAAACGCACACCCTGGCTGCGGCGCATTCTCTTGCTTGTGCTGGGCGTGACGGTGATTTTGCCGGTCGGCTTGATCCTTCTGTTCCGTTTCGTGCCGCCGCCCATGACGCCCCTGATGCTGCGGGTGCGGCTGTCCGAAGGTCCCATCGCCAAGCACTGGGTGCCGCTGGAGTCCATCTCACCCAATCTCGTGCGCGCGGTCATTGCTTCGGAGGACGGCAAATTCTGTTCGCATTATGGATTTGATTTGGATGCCATCGACAAGGCGCTGACCCACAACGAGTCCGCCGCGACCTTGCGCGGCGCCAGCACCATCAGCCAGCAGACCGCCAAGAATTTGTTCCTGACGCCGGACCGCACCTGGACGCGCAAGGGCATCGAGGCCTATCTGACCGTCTTGATCGAAGCCATGTGGCCCAAACGGCGGATCATGGAGACCTATCTGAACATCGCCGAATGGGGCCCGCGGCGCTTTGGGGCAGAAGCGGCGGCCGAGGCCAATTTCAAGAAGTCCGCGGCAAAGCTTTCGGTTCTGGAGGCGGCGCGTCTCGCTACCATCCTACCCAATCCGCGTGCCTATCGCGCTGATGTGCCGGGTCCTTATGTCGCGCGCCAATCGGCAGTGATTGCCGCCCGCATCGCGCAAGTGTCCCGCGACCGCCTGGACGCCTGCATCTATCGCTGATCCGGCTTAAGCCCAAGCCGGAGCTTCTTGATCTCTTTCGCGGCCGGAGCTTCCGAAGCGGACGCCCGATTGGCGCCGCCTTTCTCGATTTCCTTTTGACGGCGCGCACTCGCCAAATAGGATTGGCGCAGTTGCAGGATCTCCGCTCTCAAGATCCCGTCCTCCGTGAGATTGGCCAGCCGGACGCATTCCTCCGCCCGTTTCTCATAACCGGCCACCGTGAACATCGATCACCTTTGATAAGCTCGTTGGGGCTAGCGCATCCTGGGATATAAGAGCAATTAAGAGCTTGTACGTATCCCCTCGGCCTGGGAATCGGCAGCGCCCCAGGACAAGGACTCTCCTCGAAGCGCCTTTTGGCTTGTGGAGGCGATTGAGGGGGCAGCCGGAAAACCATTGCAGGCGCGGTATCATCGACTAGATTGGCGCGATGCGCCGGCTCACCCATCTTCTTCTTTCGCCCGCCTCGCGCCTCGTGCGGCTCATGCTCGGCGAAAAGCGCATCGCCTGCGATCTTGCCGGCGCCGACGATCCGCTGACCCATTTGCCGGTTTTGCGCGAACTCGACGGCTCGCTCATCGTTGGGCTGTGGGCGATTATCGATCATCTCGAGAACGAACATCCGGAGCGGCCATTGCTGCCGGGGGATGCGCTCGAGCGGGGTGAGGCGCTGCGGCTGTTCGACTGGGCTATGAGCAATTTCCACGAGGAAGCGACCAAACGCATCGTCTTCGAAAAGGGCTCGCAAACCCAGACCGGCAGCTTGAACCGCCGGCCCCCCAATATGGAGACGGTCCGCGCCGGCCGTCAGGCGCTTGCCACAGCTTTGCCGGCGCTTGGCACCTTGGCGGAGACGCGCGGCTTTCTTGCCGGACGGGACGTGTCGCTCGCCGATCTTGCGGTGGCCGCCCATCTTTCGGCGCTGGATTATTTCGGCGAGGTCCCCTGGGCCGAACAGCTGGCGCTCACCGAATGGTATACGCGGATGAAATCGCGCCCTTCGTTCCGGCCTTTGCTCAACGACCGCGTGCCCGGCCAGCCGCCAGTATCCCATTATGCCGAGCTCGACTTCTGAGGCGGCAAAACCGGCGGCAGGACTCCGCGAAACGATCCGCGCGCGCGCCGCTGACGAGGGTTTCGACGTTGTGGGGTTTGCCCCGGCCGTAAGGTCCAAAGGCGCGGCCGAAGGATTGGCCCTCTATCTGGCGCAAGGCCATCACGGCGACATGGGTTGGATGAAGGCAACCTTTGAACGCCGTGCGGACCCGCACACGCTATGGCCCGACGCACAAAGCGTCATCACGCTCGGCGTCAATTATGGACCGGTGACCGACCCGCTGGCCGCACTCGCCCGGAACGAGCGCGGTGTCGTTTCGGTCTATGCGCAAGGCGCGGATTACCACGATGTGCTGAAGCGCCATCTCAAACGGCTCGCGTCCTGGATCGTGGAGACCTATGGCGGCGATGTGAAGGTTTTCGTCGATACCGCGCCGGTCATGGAAAAGCCGCTCGGCGAAGCATCCGGCATTGGCTGGCAAGGCAAGCATACCAATCTTGTCTCGCGGGAATTCGGCTCCTGGCTCTTTCTGGGCTCGATCTTCACCACACTGCCGCTCGACGCGGATGCGGCCGAACGCGACCATTGTGGGAGCTGTTCGAATTGTCTGGATGTGTGTCCCACGCGCGCCTTCCCTGCGCCTTACAAGATCGATGCGCGGCGCTGCATTTCCTATCTCACCATCGAGCACAAGGGGCACATCGCCCGCGAATTTCGCGAACCGATGGGGAACCGCATCTATGGCTGCGACGATTGTCTCGCCGTCTGTCCGTGGAACAAATTCGCTCGGGCCGCGCGCGATTGCGCCTTCCATCCACGCATCGAATTGACTCATCCCCTGTTGCGCGAACTCGCGCTGCTGGACGATGCGGCGTTTCGTGAGATCTTCCGCGGCTCGCCCATCAAGCGCATCGGACGGGACCGCTTCATCCGCAATGTGCTGATCGCGATTGGCAACTCCGGACAGCCGGCAATGGCGGCAGTGGTTGAAGCCCGGTTGAGCGATGACTCACCGCTCGTGCGCGCCATGGCGGTATGGGCGCTGTCGAAATTGTTGCAGCGCCACGCATTCGCGGTGCTGGCCGAGCAATACGCAATCGCCGAAACCGATTGCGACGTCGCCGCGGAATGGAAGATCCCTCTCGCTAACGGGGAGTAAGCGCAACCTTAAGGGTCGTGGACTTCCAGCGCCTCGATACGCTTACGCACCGTGTCGGCGGCAGGACTGTTTGGCGCTCGCACCAGAACCTGGACGAAATCGGAGCGCGCGCCGGCCTTGTCGCCCGCGTCCATCTTCATGACGCCGCGCTCCACCAGCGCATCGGGAAAGGTCGGGTCGAGCGCCAAGGCCGCGTCGATATCGGTCTTGTAACCGGCCTTGTTGCCTTGGGCCTGACGCGCGGCGGCCCGCAGCACGTAGGGTTCCGGATGGGTCTTGTCGTGGGTCAGCGCCGAATTGAGATCGGTCTCTGCGTTCGCCCAATCCTGACGCGCGGCGCGGGCGCGGGCGCGGTCCGTCCAAAGCTCCGCATCCGTTGGCGTCAGTTTCAGGGCCGCGGAAAAGGCCGCTTCGGCGTTCTCGATCTGGTTCGCGAGCAGCCACGCATTGCCGGATTGCGCCAGCAGCGCCGCCCGTTCCGGCGCAGTGCCGGCATCCCTGCGCTGAGCCAGCGCGTTAAGGCGCGAAGCCGCCTCCCCGGGTTCGTCCAATGAAATCAGCGCCAGGGCTGCGCAATGCTCGGCCGGCAACCCGCCGCCGGCATCGCGCCAGATGAGCGCCTTCTCGAATGCATCGTCGGCCTTCATGTTCACCGCCGCAATGCAATCCTGATAGGGGTCCGGGCCATTGAACGGAGCGTCGGCCGCCGCCGCCCACGCAAGAGCGGCACCGGTGAAATAGGCGATGGGCAGGAGCAACAGGCGGTGTTTCAGCATGCCCTAAGATGGGCCGGACGGCGGCGCGAAAGCAAGACCCTCGCGCCGCCAGTCGGTTGCTGTGGCTTATTTGACAGTAATGGTTCCCACCATCGTCGGGTGTATCGAACAGATGAACCTGTAGGTGCCCGGGTGATCGAATTTGAACGAATAGGAATCGTTCTGGTCCAGACCGCCGGAACGGAAAACCCCGGAATCGCTGACCACCGTGTGCGGCTCGCCATCCAGATTCTTCCACACCACCGTGGTGCCGGCGGGCACGCTTAACGATACTGGCGAGAAATGGAAATTCTTCAGGACAATCATATTCGCATCATCGGCCCGGGCCATCCCGAAATAGGTGGCGCCGGCAAACAGGGCTGCGAGGCCCATCGACATCTTCAAAACATGACGCGCAGTTTTTGGACTCATCGAACTGTTCCTGTGGGTGACGTGGAAGGATTTCAAGCCAGCGGCGTATCGGTCAGCAAAAGCGGGCCAGGCATGGGCGCCGATGATACGCTGGTCACCCCAAGCATCTTGGCGAGCATGTCCGCAGGAACCTTCAGCGGACCAGGGCCGGGGCCTTCGCCCGCTTTCGGCTGGGGATAGGCCATGGAGCGCGCCGTGTGGAATGTGATGTTGCCTTCGACTTTGCGCACGATCTGATGGATGTGGCCGTTCAACACGGTCACAGAGCCGAAGCGCCGCAGATAGCTCGTCGCCTGGTCCGCATCGCCCGTGCCCCAGCCCCAGGGTTCGTAGATCGTCCACAAGGGCATATGCGCAAAGACGACGATCGGCGTGCTCGCGGAACGGGCTTTGAGATCGTCTTCCAGCCAGGCGAGCTGATCGGCGCCGAGCGCGCCAAGACCATTGGCCTTGAAATTCATCACATTGATAAGGGCGATGAAATGCACGCCGTCATGATCGAAGCTGTAATAGCCGCGATTACCCGATGGTTTGCCGAAGCGATTGAAATATTCCGTACCCGGCCCATCGATGACATCGTGCTCGCCGGGCACGGTGTGGAGCTCACTTACATTCAGGCCGGAAAACAATTGCACCGCCAGATCGAATTCTGACGGCTTTGAAAGATGCGTCACATCGCCGGTGTGCATGATGAAGGCCGGCTTTTGGGGCATCGCGTTCACCAGATCGATGGTGCGCTTGACGGTGCCTGCGACGTCGGGATTGGCATCGGCCTTGAAGCCGATATGGGTGTCGCTGATCTGCACGAACAATGGTTTGCCGGCCTGTTCGCGCGTTGCACCGAATGCCAGATCGACCGGCGCCAACACGCCGCCGGACAGCGCAAACAAGGTGCCGGCGCTGCCAGCCGCAAGACATTTCAATGCGCCGCGTCGCGTTGGGTTGTTCAGCATTTGCGAAGTCATGGGAGCCTCTCGATGGGTTTCGAGAGCTAGACTTGCGAGGCGTGGGTTTTATTCCCGGCTGTCGGGGACCGATATTTCTTTGAGCAGCCGCGTCAATCCCAGGAGCTCATCCAACGCTGTATCCGAGACCGCGCAAAAGACCAGATCGCCGCTGCGCCAGAACACCGCATGATAGCCGCTGCGCGTGACGATGTTCGGCAAAGCGCCGCCTCTCTGAGCCCAGGCAAACACATTGATGATGTGCGCGCCATGGCGGTAAACAACCACCGCAGCGCGCCGGCCGTCGACATAATCGGCGCGGCCTCCAACCAGCCGGTAATCCTCCTTGGGGAAATCCACGGCTGGCGGCGAAACATCGGCATGACCGGCAAACCAGGGCTTCACGGTGTGCTGGTCGCTGGACGCGACATCGATCAGATGGTTGGCCATCAGCGAACGAAGATGGGCGCCCATCACGTCGTTGACCAGCGGCTCGGTCGCAGGCGGCAGAAGCACAAAAAACGCCAGTGCCGCCGCAAGCGCGGTCGCGCCGATTCCGCTGGCCGCACCCGCCCAGAAAGATTTTCCCCGCGCCAACCAACCGCCAATGGGCCGGGCACTCCCAGTCTCGCGATCCAGAGCGTTTGCGATATTCGCGCGCAATGCGGGACTGGCGCGGTGATACAGGTCCTGTTCGCGTATGTCGCCACGGGTCGCCTGCAAATCCCGGAGCAGTGCGGCGCAGGCGGGACAGGTTTCCAGGTGCCGCTCGACCTCCAGCGACGCGCCGGCGTCAAGTTCGCCATCGAAATAGGCCTGGATGCGCAAGGCGTCATTGCACGGCATCGCGCACTCCTTCCACATCTCCCAGCCATCGCGCCTTCAACAGCGCCCGCGCCCGGGCCAGCCGCGACATGACGGTGCCCATCGGTGTTTCGGTGATCTGCGCGATATCGCGATACGACAGATCTTCCATCTCGCGCAGGATCAGCACCTCGCGAAATTCCTCGGGCAGTGCGGCGATGATCTGGTTCAGTTTGCGGCCATGCTGCGCCTGCATGAGCGCAAGCTCGGGATCGGGCGCCGCATCGACAAATGCGTCGTCGTGATGCGCAGCCCCATCCTCCGGCAATGACACCGTTCGCTTCTGCCGCCCCTGGCCTGCAGCGGTGAAAAAACAATTGCGCACAATGGCGAGCAGCCAGGGTTTCGCATCACCGCCGCGAAATCCGTCGAAACCGCGATAGGCACGCATCATCGCCTCCTGCACGATGTCGTCGGCGTCCCCGGACGAACGCGCCAGCCAGCGGGCAAGATTGTAGGCCGCATCCAAATGCGGCAGGGCCTGCGCCTCGAACCGGCGGCGCTTGTCATCCATGGCTGCGCTTGGTCGTTATGGTCATGGGTCCTCGGGCACTACGGCAACAAGACCGCTGGCCCCGCCCTTTTATTCCCGCCCGAAGAGAAATTCGCAAAAATTCAAAGCGGGGCGCCAATGTCGGCCAGCAACCCTTCCAAAGCCTGTTCGATCCGCCTGAGATCGGCGGTCGTCGACAGCCGGTGATCGCCGCTCTTGATGAGCGTGAGGACCGGGTCTCCCGACAATTGCTCCATCAGTTTCATGGCGTGCTGCCAGGGCACGTCCGGGTCCTGCATGCCCTGTATGATGTGAACCGGGCAGCCGACCGCGACTGGCGCGCCGAGGATCATATGCTTGCGCCCGTCCTCGATGAGGGCTCGTGTGATGGGGTAAGGCCCATCACCATAGGCGGATGGGCGCTGCCATTCGCCCTTTTCCATGATCTCGCGCCGGATTTCGGGGCTCATGCGCGCCCAGACCAGGCTTTCCGTGAAATCGGCCGCCGGCGCCAAAAGCAACAGACCGGCCATCCGCTCCGGCCGCAGCCGCGCCGCCAGAAGCGCCACCCACGCCCCCATGCTGGACCCGACGAGGATTTGCGGGCCTTCCGTAAGCCGGTCCAGAACCGCAAGCGCATCGTCGCGCCAGCGGGTTATCGTGCCGTCGCGGAATTGTCCCGACGAGCGGCCGTGACCGAAATAATCAAAGCGCAAATAAGCATGCCCCCGGCGCGCCGCCCACGCGTCCAAAGCCTCGGCCTTGGTACCGCCCATGTCCGATTTGAACCCGCCCAGCCAGAGCACGTTCGGCGGCTTCCCGTCGCGCCGCAAATAGGCGATGGTCTGGCCATCTTCGCGAAGCAATGTTTCAAATTCCATCTCGCCGTGACCGTTCGGTTGCCGCAACAGGATGCCTCAAATCACGCGCATGCCCAACGGCACCCCAGACAGCGAACCCGCCATCCTGCAAATCGTGCCTTCGCTCGACACCGGCGGCGCCGAGCGCACGACCATCGACATCGCCAAGGCGCTGAGGGCAAGCGGCATACGCGCTTTGGTGGTCAGCGAGGGCGGCCGTCTGGAACCGGAACTGAGCGCGGCGGGCGGCGAAGTGATCCGCCTGCCGGCATCCTCAAAAAGCCCGCTCACGATTTGGCGCAACGCAGGCGCGCTGGCGAAGATCATCCGTGAACGGAACGTCATGCTTATTCACGCCCGCTCGCGGGCGCCCGCCTGGAGCGCGCTGATCGCGGCGCGCCGCACCGGCATCCCCTTCGTCACCACCTATCACGGCATCTACAACGCGAAGGGACCGCTGAAGCGCTGGTACAATTCGGTGATGGTGCGAAGCGATGCCGTGATCGCCAATTCGCAATGGACGGCGGACCACATCCTGTCCACCTATGCGATCGCGCGGAACCGGCTGACGACCATTCCCCGCGGGCTGGACCTGCAACAATTCGATCCGCGCAATGTCGCGCCGGAACGGATTGCGGCGCTGCGCCAGTCATGGGGTGCGCGGGCGCAAGAGCGCGTCGTTCTGCTGCCCGGACGCCTGACGCGCTGGAAAGGCCAGACGGTGTTTCTGAAAGCGTTGGGCGAACTCAACCGGAACTGTCGCCTACCCTCGGACGTGCGCGCCGTGATCGCGGGCGATGCGCAGGGGCGCGATGAGTATGCCAATGAATTGAAAGCCGGCATCGCCATCGAAGAGCTGACCGAAAAAGTCGTTCTGGCCGGGCACATCACCGATATGCCCGCCGCTTATCTGGCCGCCGACATCGTCATCTCCGCCTCGACCGATCCGGAAGCCTTCGGACGCATCCCGCCGGAAGCCGCGGCGATGGGCCGCCCCATCATTGCCACCGACCATGGGGGCTCGCGCGAAACCGTTCTCCCAGGCAAATCCGGGCTGTTGGTCAAACCCAACAGCGCGCGCGCATTGGGACGCGCTTTGTCGGATCTGCTGGCGCTTCCCCGCGCCGACCTGGCCCGGATGGGAGCTGCGGGACGCGCCCATGTGGCGGCGAATTTCACGGTCGAGCGAATGTGTGCGGCGACACTCAATCTTTACGCCACCCTGATCGAACGACACGCCAGAGGCGCATAGAAGGCGGCGTCTCTTGACTTCGCCAGGCGGTCCGGCGTCTTGTCCCCAATTCCACCCCGGAGAAAACCCGTGTCCGCATCCGCGTCAGCCCCCCAAGTGAACATCACTTTGCCCGACGGCAAGGTGCTGAATTTCACCCGCGGGGTCACAGGCGCGGACGTCGCGGCGGCCATCGGTCCGGGCCTCGCCAAAGCGGCATTGGCCGTGGAGGTGGACGGCAAGGAATGGGATATTTTCCGCCCCATCGAGAAAGACGCCAAGCTTCGCATCATCACCCGGAAAGACCCCGAAGCGCTGGAATTGATCCGGCATGATGCCGCCCATGTGCTTGCCATGGCGGTGCAGGAACTGTTTCCCGGGACGCAGGTGACCATCGGGCCAGCCATCGAGGATGGCTTCTATTATGATTTCGCCCGTGAGGAGCCGTTCCATCCCGACGATCTTCCCAAGATCGAAGCGAAGATGCGCGAGATCGTAGCGCGCGACCTGCCGACCCGCCGCACGGTGTGGCCACGCGACGAAGCGATTCGGCATTTCGAAGAGATCGGTGAGAAATATAAAGCCGAGCTGATCCGCGATCTGCCTGCGGGCGACGAGATCACCGTGTATTATCACGGCGATTGGCACGACCTGTGCCGCGGGCCGCATTTCGCCTCGACCGGCAGAATCGGCCAGGGCTTCAAGCTGACCAAGATCGCGGGCGCCTATTGGCGGGGCGATCACAGGAATACCCAGCTGCAGCGCATCTACGGCACTGCCTGGCGCGACGAGAAAGAGCTCGAAGCCTATCTCAAGCGGCTGGAAGAAGCGGAGAAGCGCGACCACCGCAAGCTTGGGAAAGAGATGGACCTGTTCCACATGCAGGAAGAGGCCGTGGGCCAGGTGTTCTGGCATCCCAAAGGCTATGCGCTGTACCACGCGCTGGAAGATTACATCCGCCGGCGGCTCGGCAAATCGGGCTATCAGGAAGTGAAAACGCCGCTTCTGATCGACCGCAAGCTCTGGGAGATGTCGGGCCATTGGGAGAACTACCGGGAGCACATGTTCTTGGCCGAGGTCGAGGACGAGAAGAAGACGCTCGCCGTCAAACCAATGAACTGCCCCGGTCATGTGCAGATCTTCAAGCAGGGCACCAAATCCTATCGCGAGCTGCCGCTGAGACTCGCCGAATTCGGCTCGTGCCATCGCTATGAACCTTCCGGCGCGCTGCACGGCATCATGCGGGTGCGCGCCTTCACGCAGGATGACGCGCATATTTTCTGTACCCATGAGCAGATCACGGACGAGACCATCGCCTTCTGCAAATTGCTGATCGAGGTTTATCGCGATCTCGGTTTCGAGGATGTGCGCGTGAAGCTCGCGACGCGCCCCGACAATCGCATCGGCAGCGATGCGGTCTGGGACCAGGCGGAAGCCGCCTTGAAGACGGCGACCCAGACCGCCGGCATTGATTATTCTCTCAATCCCGGCGAAGGCGCATTCTATGGGCCGAAGCTGGAATTCGTGCTGCGCGATTCGATCGGCCGCGATTGGCAGTGCGGCACATTGCAGGTCGACTTCAACACCGCCGAGCGTCTGGGCGCCTCCTACATCGCCGAAGACGGCGGCAAGCATGCACCCGTGATGCTGCATCGTGCGGTGCTGGGTTCGATGGAACGCTTCGTCGGCGTCCTCATCGAACATTATGCGGGGAAGTTTCCCCTGTGGCTGGCCCCCGTCCAGGCGGTGGTGGCAACCGTAGTGTCGGACGCCGATTCCTATGCCCAGGAGGCGGCAGCGGAGCTTGCCGCCGCCGGGCTTCGGGTGGAAACCGACCTTCGTAACGAAAAAATCAACTATAAGGTTCGAGAGCATTCCCTCGCGAAAGTGCCGTATTTGCTGGTCGCCGGGCGCAGGGAGGCCGAAAATCGCACCCTGACGGTCCGCCGGCTGGGTTCGGACGCGCAAGAAAACCTTGCGTTAAGCGCTGTCGTTCATATGCTAAAGGAAGAAGCGGGCCCGCCGGACCTCAAATAGGGAGGCGAACCGCTTCGTGTTCGTGTGAAACGGAAACAAACCGGTCCCGGGCACGCATTTATGGAGGGGACGCGCGCGCAAATCCCATGGAAACCTGTCGCGGCCTCCCTTCCCGCTAAACGCGCGCCGGGCCTTTTAAAGGGAGAATGCCATAATCAAGAAACCTGCCCAACCGACGCCGCCGTCCAAAGATGGCCCGCGCGTCAATGAAGAGATTACCTCCAATACCATCCTCCTGATCGGTTCCGAGGGCGAGAAGATGGGGCCCATCGGACTCGATGAGGCGCTCGCCATGGCGGAGGAAAAAGGCTTCGATCTTGTCGAAGTCTCGCCGGGCGCAAAGCCCCCCGTGGTCAAGATGATGGACTACGGCAAATACAAATACGAACAGCAGAAGAAGGCCGCGGAAGCGCGCAAGCGCCAGAAGATCATCGAGATCAAAGAGATCAAGATGCGTCCGACCATCGACGATCATGACTATGATACGAAGATGAAGGCGATACGGCGATTCTTCGACGACGGCGACAAAGTCAAAGTGACGTTGCGGTTCCGGGGCCGTGAAATGGCGCACCAGAACATCGGCATGGAGTTGCTCAATCGGATCCAGAAGGAAACCGATGGCTTCGCCAAGATCGAGCAATATCCGCGACTCGAAGGCCGGCAAATGCAGATGGTCCTCGCCCCGCGGTAGATTTTCCGTTGACGAAAGCCATGGTCGGCTGCGCTCCCGCGGCAGCGTGTTGTCGTGTCTTGTTCGCACATGCTAAGAACAAAGCATGGACAGCACGCTTAAGCCGCACAATGCGATTGATGATCCGATACTGAAGCGCTTCCGCGCCGCACTCTCCGAACTCTACGGAGAGCGGCTGGACCGAGTGGTGTTGTTCGGTTCACGCGCGCGCGGCGATGCGCGTGATGACTCCGATTATGACGTCGCGGTGTTACTGACGAATTTGCCGGATCGCTGGGCGGAGCTTGATCGCTTGGCCGCCCTGCGGGTGCGGTTCTTCGATGAGACAGGCGCCTTTTTCGATGCTAAGCCCTACGCGCGCGCGGCTTATGGCGAGTACTCACCCCTGATGCATGAGATCCGCCGAGAAGGATTGATCTTATGACCCCGGAAGCGGCGCGCTTTCTTGAGAAGGCGCGGACGCTTCTTGAGGAGGCCGACATCTGCTCCATGTGGGGCTTAATGATGCAGCCAGCCGAAACGCCTATCTCGCGGGATTTCATGCGGCTCAGGCTTTTATTTTCGAACGCCACGGCAAGGTTCTCAAAACGCATAAGGGCGTGCAAATGGAATTCCTGCGTTTGACAAAGAATGATTCTCGGTTGATGGCGATCTAAGACTCTTCCTGTCGCAGACTTACGAACTCAAGGCGATTGCCGACTACGAAACCGGCACGGGGCCAATTTCCTCTGAACGTGCGGCAACGACGGTCGCAGAAAGTAAGCGGTTTGTGACGGTTTTTGGCACTCTTCCGGAGTCGTGATTTCACCGGCGTGAATTTCCCGCGCCGAAGACACGGGAAGACATCATCTGTGTATTCATCTGACTTAAAGCCGTTCGTCACGACACCATATCATTCGGGCAGCGACGAAGGAGCTTGTCGCTCATGGGCACTCAGGACGCACCCAATTGCACCGCAATTCGCACCAAATAATCCTGCGCACCGACCAGAAAAGCCCGCAAATTCCTGGAGAAAATGTGCACCCGAACGCCCAAACGGGGGGGATGAATTCAGCCCTTCGGGACCTTGGAATCGATGCAGCGCTTCAGCATCTCCGGATCGATGTTGCCGCCGGAGAGCACAATCGCGATTGTCTGTCCGCGGGCGTCGAACGCACCCGACAGCACAGCGGCCAGAGCAGCCGCACCGCCGGGTTCGACCACCAGCTTCAGGGTCAAAGCCGCAAAGGCGACGGCCTGAATCATCGCTTCGTCTTGCACGGCCAAACCGCGAGCGCCGCAGGATTTCAAAATCGCGAAAGGAATCGCCCCCACGCCGGGCGAGGTCAGTGCGTCCGCTACCGTGTCGCGCGCACCCAAAGCCGCACTCCGCGTCCCCGCCGCGAGCGACAGCCGGGCGCCGTCATAATCTTGGGGCTCTACGGTCACGAGGCGCGTGTTCGGGCTGACGCCGCTCAATCCCAGGGCGATGCCCGACGACAACCCGCCGCCGCTGCACGGCACCAACACCGAGTCGAACTTGACACCGAAGGCTTCGGCCTGCGCGGCGATTTCCAGGCCCGCCGTCCCCTGCCCCGCCACGATATGGGGATCATCGAAAGATGGCACCACGACCGCGCCCTTTTCGGCGGCGATGCGGGCGGCGATGTCTTCGCGTTTCTCGCGCCGCCGATCATACGGGACCACCGTCGCTCCATAGGCGCGCGTGTTCTCGGTCTTGATGCGAGGTGCATCGGCCGGCATGACAATGGTGGCCGGCATCCCGAGCAGTGCCGCCGCCGCGGCCACCCCTTGCGCATGATTGCCCGACGAGAACGCGACAACCCCGTTCCGCCGCGCTTCGGGCGAAAGCTGGACCAGCCGGTTATAGGCCCCGCGAAACTTGAACGAACCCGTCCGCTGAAGCGTCTCCAATTTCAGGAAGACCCGGCCACCGCTGCGCTCGGACAGCGGGGGGCTTTCGACCGATGGCGTGGTCACGGCGACATTTTTGAGCCGGCCCGCCGCAGCGGCAACATCGGAGAAGGTGGGAAGGGAAATGGCGTCAGCGGACATGGATAAAAGTTTAGCCTATGGCGTGAACCGGGGCCCGCGTTAATCGGGCCTTCGCCAAAATTTTGGAATGCGTCGAAATATCCTTCACGCCACCCGTGGGTTGAGGCTATATGGGTCGGCTGCGGCTGGGTTTTCTCGAATTCTCAGGCGCTCCTCAATTCGCAATTCGTGTTCCTAGTCCCAAACGGGAAGCGTCGCATGCTGAAAGCGTATCAGCAGCAGAACGGCGGCCTTAAAGGCGTGACCATTGGCGAGGGCGAAAGCCTGCCGGTGGGCGCCTTATGGCTCGACATGCTCAACCCGACGCTCGAAGAGCGCCGCAAGGTGGACCAGTTCCTGGGCCATGAGCTGCCCACGCGCGCCGACATGGAAGAAATCGAAATCTCCAGCCGGCTGTACCAGGAAGACAACACGCTCTTCATGACTGCCATGGTGATGGCGCAAACCGATACCGACCTCCCCACCGCCGACGCGGTGACCTTTGTGCTGACCCCGGAGCGGCTGGTCACCATCCGCTATATCGATCCGCAGCCCTTCCGTACCTATTCGCTCCGCTGCGAGCGTTCGGTGGTCAATGCCTCCCGGGCCGAATTCGTGCTCATGCAAATTCTCGATGCCATCATCGACCGGATGGCGGACATTCTGGAGAAGACCGGGGCAGACGTGGAAATCATCTCGGCCGAGATATTTTCTCCGGTATCGCACAAAATGGGGACACGGGATTTCCAGGGCATCCTGCGGCGGCTCGGCCAGAAGCATGGGCTGACCTCGAAAATGCGCGAAAGCCTGTTGACCATCATGCGGATGCTGACCTTCCTCACGCAGTCGATCGACAACAAGCACAACAAGGAAACCCGCGCCCATGTGAAGACGCTGGTGCGCGACGTGCAGTCGCTGCAGGACCATTCCAGCTTCGTGGCCACGAAGGTGAGCTATCTTCAGGACGGCACGCTCGGCCTCATCAACAACGAACAGAACAACATCATCAAGATCATGTCGGTGGCCTCGATCGTGTTCCTGCCGCCGACTTTGTTCGCGTCGATCTGGGGCATGAATTTCCATCACATGCCGGAACTCGATCAGACGTGGACCTATCCGGTCGCGCTCGTCATCATCGTCGTGTCCGGCATTCTGCCTTACGTGTATTTCAAGCGCCGCGGCTGGCTTTAAGAGACGCCTCGGGCCGGCTGCAAAATTTCCGACATCTACAGTTCACGCAAGCATCATCGATCCTGCAAAGGACTGGCATTTACCGCGGTTAATCTTCTTTCGCGGGCCATGCTGCGTTTTCCGAACAACGTCCCGACCGGATGCCATCAGCATCGGCACGCAATGCCGGGGTTGGCTGGACGCACGGTTGCGCGCGGCTGCGCTGAATCGTGCCTTACGATTAGGGGAAACCATGAACAACGCATCGCATCCAAAGAAGAATATCAGCGCCTGTCTCCGCGGCCTGTGCGGAGCAGCCGGGCTTGTGGCCCTCGCCACAGCCGCAGTTCCGTCCCCGGCGAATGCGGCGGCCGGGTCGGCCTGCAGCTTCAGCTCCGGCATTCGGCATGTGGTCTACATTCAGTTCGACAACACGCATCTGCGGCGGGACAATCCCAACGTGCCGTCGGATTTGGCGCAGATGCCGCATCTGCTGAGCTTCATCAAAAACAACGGCACCCTGTTCAACAACGACCACACCATCCTGATCTCCCATACCGCCGGCGGCATTCTCTCGACCCTCACGGGACTTTATCCGGATCGCCACGGCCAGATCGTGTCGAACAGCCAAGTCCGCATCTCGAGCACGGGCAGCTTCTCCTTCCCCAGTTCCTTCGGCTATTGGACGGATAGCATCTCCGCCGCCAACACCCCGACGGTTCCGCTGATGGTCGGCCCGGACGGCAAGACGGTGCCGGCACCCTGGGTCGCGTTCACCCGCGCCGGCTGCAATGTCGGCGGCGTGGCGACCGCGAATGCGGTGCTGGAAAACACCGGCACGGGTCCGACTGGCGACGTCTTCAAGGTGTTCGGCAGCGGCTCGCCGCAATTCATCGAAGCTACCGCGTCGAACGCCGCAGCCTCGGGAACCGCGGCGCGAGCGCTGGCCCAGACGGATTTCGTCGGCTTCGCGATTCACTGCGCCCAGAATGCACCCGCTTGCGCGAACGGTCATGACGACCTCTTGCCAGAGGAACCGGGCGGCTACACGGGCTTCAAGGGCCTGTTCGGGGCGAAGGAAATCAACCCGCTGATCGCCGGAGGGCCAGTTCTCAACGATCTCCTGGGACAACCGATCCAGGACCCGTTCGGCCAGCCGGGCTTCCCCGGCTTTGACGGAATGTCCGCGGCTGTGACGCTGGCCTATGTCGCAGCGATGCAGGAAAACGGCGTGCCGGTGACTTTTGCCTATGTTTCGGACGCTCACGATTTCCATGGCGTATCCGGAAACACCCATGTCGCGTTCGGCCCGGGCGATGCCGGTTATGTCGCGCAACTCAAAGCCTATGATGCCGCATTCGATGCGTTCTTCAAACGCCTGACCGCGGATGGTCTGAACAAGGACAACACGCTGTTCATATTCACGGTGGATGAAGGCGACCATTTCGCCGGCGTGCAAAAGACCGGTTGCAACGGCGTACGTGTTCCTTGCGTTTACGGCCCGAACGAAATCGGAGAAATCAACACCAATATCGACACCCTCGTCACCAACCAGTTTCCGGCGCTTGCGGCATCGTTCCTGGGCAGCGCGGCCCCGAACACATTCACCGTTCATGGCGATTCCGCACCGACGTTTTATCTCGCCAAGAAGGGCGCCGGGCCGTTGGGGCAAACAGACCCGATCACCCGCAGCTTCGAACGCAGCCTTGCCAATCTGACGGCAGTAAACCCCTATACCTCGCAGACCGATCATCTGATGCAGCGCATGGCAGACCAGGCCGGCATGAGGGCGATGCACATGTTCACGACGGGCGACCCGAACCGCAATCCGACCTTCGCCTATTTTGCCGACCCCAATTATTTCATCACCGACTTCCCCTCGAACACATGTGAAACCTGCATCAATCCGCTGTTCGCCTGGAATCACGGCGACATCCAAAACGAAATCGGCCAAACCTGGATCGGCATGGTTGGCCCGGGCGTGATGCACAAGCCGTCCGCCAATGTCTGGACGGACCATGCGGATGTCCGCCCGACCATTCTTGCGCTGACCGGCGTGAGCGATTCCTATCTTCACGATGGGCGCGTGATCGTGGATGTCCTCAATCCGTCGGCATTGCCTCCCGCCTTGCATACCCATCTCGGCGATCTAAAAAAGCTGGGTGAGGTCTACAAGCAGATCAATGCGCCGTTCGGAGCCTTCTCCTTAACGGCGGCGGCGGTTTCCACCGCCGCGCTGGCCAGCGGATCGGATAGCGATGACAGCGTCTATGTCTCGCTGGAAAGCCAGATCCAAGCACTTACCAACGAGCGCGACGCCCTGGCTTTCCGCATGAAGTCCATGCTGGACGGGGCATTGAACGGGCATTCGATCAATGTGTCGCAAACCGGCCAGATGATCGCCCAGGGCGAGGATTTGCTGAAACGCATAAAGGCGCTGTCGCACTAACGCGAAAACTCAAGCTGGCGCCGCCTGGCAGAAACCGGGCGGCGCCTTTTCTTTTCGCCCCGCGCCGCCGAGAACCCGTGTTGACCCGGACCGCGCGCTCGGCAACATTGCCGCCGCAAAACAAACCATCCGCTGCGGCCCTCGGCGCCGATGCTTTCTCCCAGCCATTCCGGCGCAACACAGACGGATCGTGACCGGCCTTTGGCCGGTATTGCCTGCAAAATTGCCGCGACTTTTCTGTTCGCCTTGATGTTCGCCGCGATCCGCTGGCTCGGCCCTTATTTTCCATTGGGGGAGATTGTCTTCTTCCGCAGCACGCTCGGAATTCCCGTGATCGTGGCCATGGCCTATGCCACCGGCGGCCCATCATTGCTCGCAACCCGGCGGGTGGACAGTCACGCGCTTCGCTCCATCGCTGGCACGATCGCGATGTTCTGCAATTTCGCGGCCTATACCTATCTCCCGCTGGCCGATGCCACCGCCATCAGCTTTGCCGCGCCGCTTTTTGTCGTCATCCTGGCCGCGCTGATGTTGGGCGAGCGTGTGCATATCTATCGCTGGAGCGCGGTGCTGGTCGGCTTTGCCGGGGTTCTGATTATTGCCGGCCCCGAGGCGAGCCTTTCGCAGGGAGCTCTTTACGGTGCCTTGTTCGCATTGGCGGGTGCAGGATTGACGGCGGTGGCGATGATCTTTCTGCGGCGCATGAGTGCTTATGAGCATTCCATCACCATTGCCTTCTATTTCATGCTGACGAGTGCCGCGGTCAGCGCGACAACAATCGTCTTCGGCTGGAACCTGCCCACGGCCTGGGAGGCGGTCGTCTTGATCATGACGGGCCTCGCTGGTGGCGTCGGCCAATTGTTCCTCAGCTTCTCCTATCGCTATGGCGAAGCATCGGTTCTCGCCCCATTCGATTATGCGGCGATGATCTGGGCGGTGGTGCTGGGCTATTTCCTGTTCGGCGAATTGCCGGCCCCAGGGGTATGGCTGGGCGGCGCCATTGTCATCGCGGCCGGACTTCTGATTCTCTGGCGCGAACGCAAGCTCGGGCGCGCCCGAGTTGTGGGCGCCATTGAGGGTTAGCGCGGACAATCACAAGCGTTTGCCAAAGATGGCCAGGCCATCGCCATCATCATGCCAATCCGGCACTTCGGCAAAGAGACGGTAGCCCTGCGACAGATAAAATTGGCGCGCGGGCGCGTAATCCGGCCGGGTCGAAGTTTCGGCAATCATCATCACCCCACCCATGGCGCGGACAGCCTCTTCGCTCGCAGCTTGCAGGCGCCTGCCGAGGCCCGACCGATGCGCCTCTGGGTCCACCGCGATCCAGTAAAGCTCCCAGCGCCCCGCCGTGCCGGGAATCGGCCCAAAGCATGTGTAGCCCTCGATGCCGGGTGGGCCATCGGCGAAGAGGAAATAATAGCCGGACGCTTCCTCGCCCTTGGCGAGGCAATCTTCGACCAGCTCGCGCGCAATCGCGATTTCGCCTTCGTTGAAAACGCAGGTCAGCCGCACCAGGCGTTCAACTTCGCCCACATCGGATGGGCGCGGTACGATGCGAAAGCCTTCAGCCTTCGAGCGCGGCACGAACGATGTCTTCGATCAGGGAAGCAAAAGGAAATCCCGCCTGCTCGGCGGCCGCGGCCACACCCGCATTGGGCTCCAGGCAGGGATTGGGGTTGATTTCGAGAATTTGCGGCTCGCCATTGAGATCGACGCGAAAATCGACCCGTGCGTAGCCGGTGAGGCCGAACAGGTCCCAACACGCCTTCGACAGCCGCTCCAGCTTTTCATGCAAATTCGGTTCGCGCTCGCGCCACACGAATACGCGCGTGGTGTCACGGTAATCGGGTGCGGCTTCGTCCCATTTGGCGGCATAGCCAATGATCCGAGGGCGGTTCTCGTCCCATTGCTCGAACTGCATCTCGCCGATAGGGAGGATATGCGGCGCCCCGTTCTTTTCGATCAGGGCGACATTGAATTCCCGCCCCTCGACGTAACGTTCGGCGAACCAGCGTCCGCCATGCCGTGCGGCCGAGCTTTGCGCGCGCGCCACGACAGCGTCACGCCCCTCCACCACGGCGCCATCGTCCAGCCCCAGAGAGGCGTCCTCGCTGACCGATTTCACGATCCAGCGGCCCTCACCGATATTTTGCCAATTCGGGGCCTCGGACCAATCCGGGGTGGGAAGTCCGGCACCGCGCAGCACCCGTTTCGAAAGGATCTTATCGGTGCAGACCGCGATAGCTGCCGCCTTGCCGCCGGTAAAGGGTACGCCCAATTGGCCAAGCATCTGAGGTGCGAGCGCTGCATAGAGGCCACGTCCCCAGACGGTCTCCACAAGATTGAAGACGAGGTCGGGACATTCGCGCCCGATCAGCGTCTCTAACGCGCCAGGATCCGGCACGAACACCGCGCGCGACGATTCATGGCCGAGTTCGATGAGAGTCGATTCGATGGCGATCGCTTGAAGCAGCGTATCCTGGTCGTCCGGAGGCGCATCCGGCGGTACATCGGAATGAAGAATGAGCACACGCATGATTCGAAGTCTAACAGCCCTTGCGCACTTGTCACCGTGCGGCAATTACGCGGCGGCGCGTCGCGATGCCAATTCGGGATGGCGCTTCAGGAAGGAGCCCATGATCAATCCGATCAGCTCCAGATAAGAGAGCCCCTTGAAGCCGGCCAGAAAACACAGATCGGAATGATGCGGATTCAGGCCCGCCAGCGGATTGACCTCCAGAAATTGCGGCTGGCCGGCACCATCGCTGCGCACATCCACCCGGCCGCCATCCCGGCACCGCAGCGCACGCCAAGCCGAAAGGGCGACATCGCCCGCGCGGCGAGCCTCGGCATCGTCGATCAAATGGAGCGTCACCCGATCTTCCCAATGCTCCTTGTTCTCATAGGAATAACCGCTTTGCGTCCCCTTCGCTGTTGGCCTGATTTCCATCACGCCCAGGGGAGTCGCTTCCGCCCCCGTACCCGTAATGCCGATGGTGAATTCCCGTCCGGGCAAATAGGTCTCGGCCAGCACCGGCTGACGAAAACGCGACAGAAGTTCGAGCGCAGTCGTGCGCAATTCGGTTTGGCCGTTCACCCGTGAACGCTCGTTCACGCCCTTGCCGGAGCCCTCGGCGACCGGCTTCAAGAACAGCGGAAATGGCAAGTTCAATGCGTCCACATCGGCGGCGGTTTCGATCACCGCAAAGTCCGGCGTCGGCACGCCCGCCGCCCGCACGATGCGCTTCGTCCAGGCTTTGTCCAAGGTAAGAGCCAAAGTCAGGGGATCGGAAAACACGCAGGGAATGTCATAGGCTTCCAGCAGCGCCGGCACCTGGGCTTCCCGCGCATAGCCGGTGAGCCCCTCGCAGATGTTGAAAACCGCGTCCCAGCGCTCGCCTGCGACAAGTCTTTGCGTCAAGGCGCGGATATGACCGATACGAATGGGTTCATGCCCAAGACCCGCCAAAGCTTCGCAGATGGAGGCGATAGTGATCTCGGCGTCGAACTCGGCGCTCTCTTCCTCGCTCATCCCTAAAGCGAGGTAATCCGCCCTTAAATCATAGGTGACGCCTATGCGCATGGCGCGATCAGTCTGCCGCGATCCGCATCTTATTCGGCCGCGGCGGGCAAAGGCTTGTCGCTGCCGAGCGTGCCGTCCGGATCGGGGTAGCGATAAACATTGCCCTCGAAATTGCGCACCAAGAGATCATCGCCATCGCGGCCCACAACGGAATCCGGAGCCATCAGGATTTTGCCGCCGCCGCCCGGTGCGTCGATCACGAACATGGGCGTGGCATAGCCGGTGGTGTGGCCCCGCAGCGCCCGGATGATCTCCAGACCCTTTTCCACGGAGGTGCGGAAATGGCCCGAGCCTTTGATCGGGTCGCATTGGTACAGATAATAGGGCTTCACGCGGCGCTGCAGCAGACCGTGCATCAGCGGCTTCATCACTGAAGCATCGTCATTGATGCCTTTCAGGAGCACCGTCTGAGAACCGAGGGGAACACCGGCATCGGCCAGCCGGGCCGTCGATTCGGAGACCTCCGGCGTCAGTTCCTTGGGATGGGTGAAGTGCAGGCTCATCCAGAGGGGATGATGCTTCTTCAGCATCTTCACGAAATCCTTGGTGATGCGCTGCGGCAGAACGGTTGGAATCTTGGTGCCGATGCGCAGGAATTCGATGTGCCGAATTGCCCGCAGACGGCCCAGGAGATAATCGAGCTTATCGTCGCCGATGGTGAGCGGGTCGCCGCCCGAGAGCAGCACATCGCGCACCTCGGTATGTTCTTCGAGGTAGCTGAGCGCCAGCTCCCAATTGCGCACGTTGAACTGATATTCGCCGCCCGGATTGCCCACCAGCCGCGAGCGCGTGCAATAGCGGCAATAGGTCGAACAGGTGCCCGTGGTGAGGAACAGCACCCGGTCCGGATAACGATGCACAAGACCCGGCACGACCGTGTCGTGATCCTCACCAAGAGGATCGTCTTCTTCGCCGGGAAGGCGGATGTGCTCGTCACCCACCATGATGTGCGTGCGGCGGAGCGGCTCCGTCGCGTCCTTCAGGTCCATCAAGCTGGCGTAATAGGGCGTGATTCCGACCGGAAGCGAACCGGTATGGTCTGAGACGGCGCTGCGCTCATCCGCCGAGAGCACAAAGATGCGCTCAAGCTCGGCCAGCGTGCGGATGCGGGTGCGCATCTGCCAGCGCCAGTCGTTCCATTCGGCGGCGGAGGTGTCGGGATAGAAGCGGCGGTAGAAGGCTCGCGTATCGCGGCTGACGGGGAAGCTGAGTGCTTTCTTCCGGGCGGGCGCCTCGAGCGGGCTTGGGGTGTTACGAGTTTGTAAGGCGGTTTCGGAAATGGCGGCGGGCAATCGGTCGCGCCGCGATGGAGGGCGCAAATCGCGTCCTCGCAAGAGCTGGAGATTCATCGGTGTCTCATGTCGCTCTTCATGCCGGTCCTCGACGCCCCCTATGGCAACGCCCATCAAACGGCCCAGCGACGCGTAGATTTAGAGGGCTTTTCAGCTTCGTCAAGAGAAAAGCCCGTGAATACTGTGGACGACGCGGCGAATTCCAATATAGAGCCGACGAATTCCCCCGTATTATTGAAAACCCTCAAAAGAAAAACGGAAGTTTGACGAAGATTTACAGACTAGCATTCTGGGGGCGTGGTCAGGAAAGATGAAAACTTCCACAAGCAAACGTGCAGCCTTCCCTTCATGCAAGCCTTGCACGAATCGGTTTCACTGCATCGCTGCATGATTTGATGAGCATACGGACTGTCGTCGCAAAGTCATCGGCGAACCCGCGCGGAGGACATTCGGAGTCCAGGAATTTCACACCGCGCAGCTTGGGTTCGGGGCGACGAAGGCCAAACCATGCACAGCGAGTCCGAAAGTGGCGCCGGCGATTCTATGAATCCGCGCGACTCATTTTGCTCCCGGCATGACCCGGTAGAGGGTGATTCTGGTCTTGCGGCCGCGCGAATAGTTGAGGCCGGCGATCTCCTCCAACGCTTCGGCCCGCGCTCCTCCCATCGCAACAGCATCGAGGAAGGATTGGCGCTGATCGTCCGATACGAGAGCAAGACCGCCGGTCGATGCCGCTCTCTGCCCGGCGCCCGGCCCCTCATCGAGCGCAGTCTTTGTCCCCAAGAGAAAAGCGATGCTCGGCTCGGCATAGCCGGCCGTTACCGCCGGAGGGTCTCCCTTTTCGCTGTGCCGGACGACGGCCGCCGCGAGTCGCGGGGAAAGCCATAGCTCCGTCAGCCGCGGCACGGTCAGAAATCCCGCAACGCCATAGAGAAGAATTGCTGCGAGAGACGCCATGAAAACCGCCGCGGAGTAACGGCGGGCCAGAACTCTTGGGATGACGGAAAGCACCGCTGCAATGCCGAACGCGAGAACCGCATAAAGCCACCAGGGCGTCCCGGTACCGAAGCGCGAGGGCGCAAGTCCGAGAAAACCGGCAAGCACCAGCCCAACCAGCACGTAAAGTCCGAGCGAGAGATATTGCGCGATTCGCAGGGGCTTGGTTGTGGTGCCCGCATTCGATGTCAGCCACAGGGCGCAGAGAATTGCGAGCGCCGGATACGCCGGCAGAACATAATGCGGCAATTTCGTCGGTGCGAATTCGAACATCAGCCAGGTGGTGCCCGCCCACGCCAGGAGATAGCGCACTGCCGGTTCCCGTCGGCGCGCGATCCCGTAGACGAGCCCCGGAAGCAGCAACAGAATGCCCGGCCAGAAGGTGAAGCTCACCAGCAGCGTATAATAGCCGGGCGGCGCGCCATGGCTCTCCTGGTCCCCCACCAGCTTGTTGGCGAAATCCTGACCGAGCGATTTTTCGTAGAACATCCCGTGGCTGGCGATGCCGATAGCAATCGCCCAGGGCAGCACGACGGCAAGCGCAAGCGCAAAACCCGTGAGCGGCTTAAGGCGGCCAAGCCAGCGCCAATCACGATCCCACAGCACAATCGCGAGGATGGATGCGAGGCATACCAGCGCGATAACCGGCCCCTTCACCAGCACGCCCAATCCGAATGCCGCCCAGCCGAGCAGAATCGCTTTCGTGCTCAGCGATGCGTAGGCATCCGGCTGGCGGGCGGCCAGATAGGTCCGTGCGATCACGGCCTGCATCACCGTCACCGTCCCCAACAGGACAGCATCGGTCTTGGCGATTTTCGCCTCGGCCATGAGAAGGACGGAGAGCCCCAGAATCAGCCCGGCAAAGAACGCGGTCTCGATGCCTGCGAAAACACGGGCCAGCCAGAAAGTCGCCGCGACGGCCGCGAGCGCACCCAGCAGCGAGGGGACGCGGTACGACCAGATCGCGTCGCGGATGCCGCCTCCCAGCAGAGCCGTCGATGCCGCCTGGAGCCAATAAATCCCCACCGGTTTTTCGTAGCGCGGGACGCCGCCGAGATTGATATCGACGAAATCGCGCGTTTCCAGCATCTGCTTGGTGGCTTGGGCAAACCGGCTTTCGTCGCGGTCGAGCGGCGGCAGCGTGAAAAACCCGGGCAGCCACGCCAGCACGCAGACGAAGAGCAACACCGCAAGCGGGTGTCTTCGCACAAAAGTGGGAAGCGCTTCGGTCATTGCCCTCGGGCTTCCGAGGGGGATCATCAATGGGTCTAAGTCTATATCCCGGAAGCTTGCGCCTGTATAAGGCCCCCCGACCAACCCGCAAAAGGCTTTCTCGCGCGTGTCCGAATCCGTCGATGTCTCCATTGTCGTGCCCGTCAAGGACGAAGCCGGCAATGTCGTGCCGCTGGCCCGCGAAATCGCGGCCGCTCTCGCGGGGGAACGCTATGAGGCCATTTTCGTCGATGATGGGTCGAGCGATGCCACCGCGGCCGAGCTTTTGAGCTTGCGCGGCGAAATGCCGATTCGGGTGCTGGCGCATGCGCGAAATCTCGGCCAGAGCCGGGCGGTCCGCACTGGCGTGCGCGCCGCCCGGGCCCCGATTGTCGTGACGCTGGACGGCGACGGGCAAAACGACCCCGCCGATATTGCGAAATTGCTCGCCAGCTTTCGTGGTGCCGCAACAAATCCCGATCTTGGAATGGTCGCCGGCGAACGCGAAAAACGCGAGGACAGCTGGAAGAAGCGCATGGCCTCGCGCTATGGCAACCGCGTGCGGCGCTGGCTGCTATCGGACAATGCCAAGGACACCGGCTGCGGCTTGAAACTGTTCCGCCGCGAGGCGTTTCTGGCGCTGCCCTATTTCGATCATATGCACCGCTACCTGATCACGCTGATGATGCGCGAGGGCTATGACGTGCGCTTCATGCCCGTCGGCCACCGGCCAAGGGGGGCAGGCCGCTCGAAATATGGGGTATGGGACCGGGCTTGGGTCGGTATTTCCGATCTTCTCGGCGTGATCTGGCTGAAGCGCCGCTTTCGCGGCCCCGACAAAACCGTGGAGCTGTAGCGCAATGGGTCACTGGCTGGACTGGATGAACGGCGACAGCGGGTGGCTGGCCATCGGCTTCCTCGGACAGGGGCTGTTTGCCTCACGCTTCATCATCCAATGGCTGAAAAGCGAAGCCGAAGGGCGCAGCGTCGTTCCGCTCGCCTTTTGGTACTGCAGCATCGCCGGGGGCGCGGTGACGTTGGCCTATACGATCCATCTGCAGAGTCTGCCGCTGATCATGGGCCAGGCCACGCCCCTTCTTATTTATGTGCGGAACGTCTTTCTGATCTTCCGGGAAAGGCGGGGCGGCCATTCGAGGCTCGATTCCCCATCGCGTTCGGGGTAAGACGCGGCGCTTGCCGGGGCGAAACGAGCCGCTATAGTCCGGCGCACTTTGCGGACAGGTGGCCGAGCGGCTGAAGGCGCACGCTTGGAAAGCGTGTTTACGGGAAACCGTAACGAGGGTTCGAATCCCTCTCTGTCCGCCAGTTTCACGGCATTGACGTGATGCTCGCGCTCTTGGTGCTGTCCTAATTAGGACAACCAAGAAAGGAAATTAGGACATGCCTTGATCTGAGGGATTCCGATATTTCGCAATCATGTCCGCATAGTATGGCAGAAATGTTTTTCCTAAACGCACATCGGCGATGAGTGCATCTACGGCCGGATATAATTCAACAAGGCCGCAGTTACGCATGATTTCAAGCGCGAGCCATATCCGCCCCTCTCGCATGCCGTCTTCTGGCTTTCGTTGGGATTGCGGAATGCGGATCGAAACCCAATCGCGCAATAACTCGACGAGCGTTCCCCGTTCAGTTTGAACGAACCTCGCCGCTCTTTCAGCCAGGATCGCATTTTCTTCGTTGCCCGTCATTCTACCTGGGACTGAGGCTTGAATCAGGCTCGCGAGTTCATCCTTGGTCACAATTGATTTCCGCCGCCGTCGATTACCGTGAACCATCCGACTTTACGGCCTTGGGGCTCTTGCGTCACGCCATTGAGCGTGGCGCTGACCAATTCGCCAATCGTCCAAATATGATCCGCCACGCCGATCAGCATTCCAAGCGCGACGCGCAAGGCTTCACAATATGCGACATACAGCTCGACCGCTGCACAATGGTTCAGATAGTTCTTGGAGAAAACATTTGTCAGGCGTGCGAAGCGACGGCACCGCCGCTTGAAAAAGTAAAACATCTCCAGACGTTGACGGTAGAGGAATTGGTGAACCGATTCAGTGAAATCGGATTGGCTCAAGATGAGGCCCTACTTGAGGATGAAATAGGCAAGTTCAACAGACTCTACGAAGAAAAAACCGCCATTACCGCCGAATTGAAGGGCCCTCCCGGCGACCAGAGGCGAGCATTGCTTTCGCTTTATACTCATGCAAACGCGCAAGTGCGCTTAAACGCCGCTAAGGCCACTTTGGCGGTGGCACCCGTAGAAGCACGAATCGCATTACAGTCGCTTTCAAATTCAAACGAATATCCACAATCAGGCAACGCAGGCATGTCGCTATGGAATCTCGACCGGGGTGTTTTCAAACCCACTTAGCAAATCGAAAAGAAGAGCTGAAACGAACGCGCGAGTTCAGCCCAGCGGCTTTCGCGCCGTGACGAACCAGCTGCTCGAACCCAGCCATACCCCGTCCTTACGCCGATAAGGCGTGAACAGCGTGCGCAGGGCTGCGACCACATCGGGTTTGCGTTTTGCGCCTTCGTCTCCGGCAAGGCGAATGATCTCGCCCGCCGGTCCAAGCGCCATGGCAAATTCAATGGCATCGTCGAGCGTCTCGCCGATGCGGACATCGGAATCATAGCGCGAGAAAGCGATGCGGTCGAAGCCGGCGGCCCGCAACATATCGCTGACCATATCGGGGCCTGCCATGGAAAATGGACCCGGGCCGCAATGCACCTGATCGGTCTCATCGTGCGAAACGACCGGAACCATTTCCTTGACGAGCAGCTCGGGTTCGTGCGCCCAGGCATTGTCCTCGCGGCGGCGCCACACGATCATGGCCAGATCTCCGCCCGGCTTCAGCGCGCGGGCAATGTTGCGCAACGCCGCGCCGGGCAGGTTGAAGAACATCGTGCCGAAGCGCGAAAACGCGTGATCGTAGGGTCCGCGCAATTCGTCCGCCTGGACATCGGCGACGAGAAATGAGGCATTGCCGATGCGGGCTTCCTGCGTTTCGCGGATCGCGGCATCGATGAAATTCCTGGCACAGTCGACGCCCACCGCCGCCCCTTGCGGTCCCACCTGTTGGGCAATGCGCTGCGTGGTGTCACCGAAGCCGCAGCCGATATCCAGCACGCGTGCGCCCGCCGGATAATCCAAGCGCCGGAACAGTTCGTCGCTGTGACCGGAAAGACCGGCGGTCAATGTCGTCCGGAACCGGCAGAACTTCTCGAACAGGACCGTATTCCAGGCTTCGATGGGAATCGTGTTCTCGGTATCGCTCATGAGTGGACATCCCCCACAGAACCCGCGCGCCCGCCCGCCATCATCGCGCCGACCACGATGAGAACGGCAAGCACATGCACAGCCAAATCCATGATTGTCACGTCGAAGGGATGATAGAACTGCAAAGTCGCCGCGGCCAGTGCCGCCACGCCAAGCCCGCCGGCTGCCATCACGCGCAAAGGATCGAGCAGAAATCGCGCCCGCCGCAGCGCCACATAAAGCGCAAAGGCCACCGGAATGCTCATCAGGACGATGAAGACGAAACAATCGGACGAACGTCCCAAGCGCCAGCCCTGGGGTCCCAAGGCGATCCAGTTCCGGTAGCATTCGTAGCCGCTGCTCGCGAGCCACAACACAAGCGAGGGCACCGGCAGCAACAGCCACAACCGGCTGCGGTCGGGCAGGCTCAAATAAAAGGCCGCGGCCACCGCCGCCGCACCCGTCAGGAAGGTCGCCATCATTTCAACGGCAAAGCGCGGGTCCTTGAGCCGCTCGATCATCGCCGGCCAAGCGCCGGTGGCCAGCGTCACCGCGCCCAGGACCGCCACAAACGCGGCGAGCCAGGCCCCCGCCCGGACTAAGGGAGGGCGCAACCGCCGGACGGGTTTCGCATCGGCAGCCAGCAATTCGATCAAATCGCCCGTCTCGGTCACGCGTCTTCGCCTTTATGGTCCAGCATCTTCCGCAGATTCTTCACGGCGCGATGGGTCGAAACCTTCAGCGCCGCGATCGATATGCCGGTCGCGGCGGACGCGTCCTTCAGCGATTTTTCCTCCAGCTTCAACATGGTTACGGCCTCTCGCTGGGTTTGCGGCAATTGCGCGATCGCCTGCCGCAGGGCGTGAGCGTCAGGCTCCGCCTCAGAGGAGTTCGTTTCATCGGCGGAAAAGGTTTCATGCTCCGGGCCAAGAAATGTTTCGCGCGCCCTGAGACGCCCCTGGCCGCGCAGCCGGTCGATGATTCTTCGCCGGGCAATGGCCACCAGCCACGGCTTGAAGGGCCGCGCGGGGTCGTAAGTGTGACGAATGGTGTGCACCGTCAGCAGAACATCCTGCACCGAATCTTCCACGTCCGAACGGTCGCGGTGATAGCGGCCCGCCACGCCACGCAAATAGGGGGTCAAGGCGATAAGGAGCTGCCGATAGGCGGCGGCGTCTCCTGCCTGGGCCTGGGCCATCAGGCGAGCCCATGCGTCTTCGCCGGTCGATTTGTCCGCGTCTGTCACCGGCAAATCCCTACACTGGAATGCGAAATGCGGCAGCAGATTTTATTCCCGCCCCGCCCGTAACCTTTCATCGGTATCTGGCGAACCTGTTGATGTCTGTCTCGCGAGCGAGACCCAACAGGAGACCTGATCATGAACCGTACATCCACCGCCGCCGTGCTTTCCGCAGCCATCGGGCTTGCCTTTGGCCTGCAAATGCCGATCGCGCAAGCGGCCCAGGACATGCCGCAAATCGTGAAAGACAACATGGCCCGGGCCGCCAAGGATCATCTGGAGAAATGTTACGGCATCAATGCGAATGCCAAGAACGATTGCGCCGAAGGCGCGCATTCCTGCGCCGGACAGTCGACGATGGCTCGCGATCCGAAATCCTTCGTCCTTCTTCCCGCGGGCGTCTGCGGCAAGATCCAGGGCGGCAAGACGACGGCATCCTGAAGCCATGACGCGGCAGATCACTCCTCCCTGGCCTGCCGCGTCGCTCGCGGAGCGCAGCCCGATACCTTCCACCCCCGGGGTCGGGCTGCGCTTTCCGCACCATCATTACGTTGCAGATTCAAAACCAAGCATCGGATGGTTCGAAGTGCACACCGAGAATTACATGGGGGGAGGCACGCCGCTTCGCTACCTGGAGGCCATTCGCCACGATTATCCCATATCGCTGCATGGCGTGGGCTTGTCGCTCGGAAGTGCCGAAGCCCTCGATGAAAACCATCTGCAGCGCGTTCGCGACGTGGCGATGCGGATCGAGCCCGGTTTGGTGTCTGAGCATCTTTCCTGGAGCGTGGTAGGGGGCACCTATTTGTCCGATCTGCTGCCGCTGCCCATGACCGAGGAGGCGCTCGACGCCGTCTGCGGGCATGTTTGTCAGGTGCAGGATGTTCTGGCCCGGCAAATCCTGATCGAAAATCCGTCGTCCTATTTGCAGTTCGCGCATTCGACAATTCCCGAATGGGAATTCCTCGCCGCCGTCGCGGCGCGCACCGGCTGCGGAATATTGTGCGACGTCAACAATATCTATGTCAGCGCACGCAATCATGGCTGGGACGCATCGCGCTATCTTGCGGCGCTGCCCAAAGCGGCAATCGGCGAAATCCATTTGGCAGGACATAGCATCAAGAATATCGGCGGACGCGAACTGCGCATCGACGATCATGGGGCGCGCGTTTGCTCTGAGGTATGGGCATTATACCGCGAAGCGCTGGCGCGGTTCGGCGCCGTTCCCAGTCTGATCGAATGGGATACGAATATTCCGGAATTCGACGTGCTGGCGGACGAAGCCTCAAAGGCGCAACGGATCATGGACGCGCTGCAAGGGGAGCGAAGCGATGCCCACGCTGCTTGAGACGCAGCAGGCGATGTTTCGCGCCCTGCTGTTTCGTGACACGGATGATGCGGCTGTTCAGATCGCGGGCGGTGCATTTTTGCCCGACGAGAGATTGGACATCTATCGCAACACGTTCCTGTCCAGCCTGACATCCGCGTTGCGGATTTCCTATCCGGCCGTGTACCGCCTGGTCGGCGAAGAATTCTTCGAAGGGGCCGCGCAATTGTTCATTCAGGCCCATCCTCCGCAATGCGCCTATCTGAACGCCTATGGGGCGCAGCTTAACGAATTCCTCGCCCGATTCCCGCCGGCATCGGAGCTTCCCTATCTCGCCGACGTCGCGCGACTCGAATGGGCGGTCAACGGCGCCCTGCACGCGAACGATGCAACGCCGATGGATGGCGAAGCGCTGGCGGCCGTTGCCGGGGCGCCTGCCGACAGGCTGGTCCTTCTTTGTCATCCTTCGCTTTCGCTTCTGCATCTCGATTGGCCAGCCGAGGCGATCTGGCGCGCCGTGCTCGCCAACGATGACGAGGCTTTGGCCGCGATCGATCTGAAAGCCGTATCCCAATGGCTGATGATCGAGCGGACGCCATCGGGTGTTGAGGTGATCTCTCTTCCCGAAAGTGAATGGCGCTTCAACGCAGGACTTGCAGCAGGCAAACCTTTGCAGGACCTCCTGGCCATAGCCGGGGATGCGGACATCCCTTCCCTTCTTGCCCGGCACTTTGCCGCCGGACGTTTCATCGGATTTCGTCTGATCCCAGACGACCCGCTCTATTCGGAGAAGATCTCATGACCCCTGTATCCGCATCGCTGCAACAGCCTGGCTTGCTGTCAGGAATCATCCGCCTGCGCGAAATGCTGCAAGCGGTTCCCTATTCGCTGCTCGCGCTTCCTTTGCGATTTGCCGCGGCGACGGTGTTCTGGAATTCGGGCACGACGAAACTCGCGAGCTGGGACACCACGCTCCAGCTTTTCCAGGACGAGTACAAATTGCCGCTTTTGCCGCCCGAGATCGCGGCCTATATGGCGGCGAGCGTCGAACTCACAACGCCGTTTCTGCTCGTGTTCGGATTTCTGACCCGGCCTGCGGCTCTGGTTCTGTTAGGAATGACAACCATCATCGAGGTGTTCGTCTATCCCCTGGCGTGGCCGACACATATTCAATGGGCAGCCATGTTGTTGGTGCTTCTGTGCCGCGGACCTGGAAAATTGTCGCTCGATCATGTGATCTGGCGGCGGCTGGGGCTCTGAGGCTCGCCCTCATCCGGCGACATTCACGGCTGCTGGTTTGTCTTCAGGCGATCGAGGAGAATGCGCAGATCGGCGACCCGGACGGGTTTCGAAAGGAAGTCCACCATGTCCAATCCCTTGTCCGTGCCGAGGCGAAAGATTCCGTCACGAATGCGCGCGTCGAAACCGCTCAGGATCAGCACGCGCGCACGGCTTTTCTCCTGCGCCAGAAATTCCATCAGTTCCACGCCATCCGTTCCCGGCATCGAAAGGTCGAGGATGATCACATCCGGATTGAAGGATCGATGCGCGTCCTTGAAAGCGCTTGCCTGGGTAACAAAGCGCATCTCATAACCGATGGCCTCGGCAACTTTGCGGACAAGTTCGCCGATATCGGGCTCATCGTCGATCATCAGAAGACGTGAAGCAGTCATGGAAGTCTCCTCAACCGAGCAGTGACTCGCGAATCCGGCGCGCCAGGTCTTGTTTGCGATAGGGTTTGCTCAACAGATTATGGCCGTCGATGAGCCGGGAACGGCCGCCGTTCTGCATGGATGCTTCAGCAAAACCCGAAGCAAAAAGAATCTTGAGGTCCGGCCTGAGCGTCATTGCCTCGCGCGCAAGCAGGTCCCCGGTCATGGCGCCAGGCATGACGACGTCCGTGAAGAGGACATGGATTGCGCAATCTTGTCTCAGGATGAGCAATGCCGC
>DATARE010000397.1:0-7348 GCA_036264295.1 Micropepsaceae bacterium
AACCAGAACCGCTTTCTTCGTTTTCATGTATCCTGACCCTTTCGGAGGTTGCCCCTCCTCCGTTATGAACATAAACGTATCATAGATCGCGCCGTTCCCGCACGGCTTGTGCTTGCGCCCGCCGATCACCATCTATTGTGACTGATTCGGGGATACGCACCATGACCCTTGCCGGCTGGATCCTGTTCGGGCTGATCACCGGGTTCATCGGCAGCCGGGTGGTCAACCGCCGGGGCGAAGGCTGCATCCTGAACGTGGCGCTGGGCATTGTGGGGGCCTGCGTGGGCGGCTTCATCTTCACGAGCATTGGCGGGCACGGGATCACGGGATTCAACCTGTATTCCATGTTCGTTGCGGTCATTGGCGCCATTGTGGTGTTGGTGGCGTTTCATGCATTCACCGGACGCAACGGATTGCGATAGGACGCATGGATATTTTGCTTGAGGGTTACCGGCGTTTCCGCGCCAAGGAATGGCCGGAACGGCGCGCCGTGTATGAGGCGCTTTCCCGCGACGGCCAATCGCCGCATGCACTGGTCGTGGCATGTTCGGACAGCCGGGTCGATCCGGCGATGATCTTCGGCGCAGGACCCGGCGAGCTCTTCATTGTTCGCAATGTCGCCAATCTGGTGCCGCCCTATGAGCCGGATAGCAACTCCCACGCCACCAGCGCCGCCCTGGAATTCGGCGTCCGGGTGCTGCAGGTTCCCCATCTCATTGTATTGGGCCACGCGATGTGCGGGGGCATCACCGCCCTTCTGAAAGGGCTGCCCTACCCCGTCGGCGAGTTCCTGCAGCCCTGGATGCGCAATGCGCAGGACGCCATGGAGCGGGTGCTTGCCGATGCAAGCGTCGTGGACCCCCAAACCGCGTGCGAATTGGAAGCGGTGAAGCTGTCACTCGCCAATTTGATGACGTTCCCCTGGATCCGGGAGCGGGTTTCGAACGAGCAGCTCCTGCTGCATGGCGCAACCTTCGACATACGCTCCGGCATACTTTCGCTGCTTCAGGCGGATGGCAGTTTCACCACGGCGTCATCCCAGGGCTAATCCCCAGGGCTAATCCCGGCGGAACATTCCCGACCGCAATCGGTTTTACCGGGGCAACGCAAGCCGAAGGTAAAGGCGATGGCGCAGGCAATCGACAAATCGCAATGGGCCCAATATTTGGGACGCATATCGCAGGCGCTCGAAAACAGCACCGCGGAGATCGAGGTGGCTTCGCTCGAGCTTGGCAGCCAACCCGAGACGGATTGGCTGCCGCTGATCGGCATCTCTTATGACGACAAAGATGATGTGATCGACATCGCGCTGGAAGGCGTGGACCACATCGTCAATCATCCGAAACAATTGCGCGCGGACGGGGAATTGGGAACGCTGCGGACGCTGGAAATCCGGGATTCGGAAGGCGCACAGCATTTGGTACGGCTGAAGGACGCGCTGCTGCTCCCGGCGTCCTAGGCGGCGCGATCGCGCCACCAGCGGCTAAAGGCGATGGCGCCCCAAATGGCTTCGAGAACGCCAAATGGCCAAGCGCCCTGTAAGAACGCGTAAAGCGACGCGGCGAGGCATGACGCGCCCATACCGAACGTGAACCACGGGCTTCGGCGTTCCAGCGCATAGCAGACAAGCATGATGGTCAGCGCGGCCACGCCGAACAGCGTGAGCGCGTCGAAGTTCACGCTTTCACGACGGGCGCGATTTGGTTCGGCGCTTCGGCTGCCACAGACGCAACGGCGTGCACGGGAGTGGCGCCACTTTCAGACGCTGTTCGATCAACCATCACTGGCGCATTGCACCCCATCAGAAAAATCGCGAGCGCAGCACAGCCGGCTGCTCGCGCAGAACGCGACCACGTCATTTCTTGCCCTTCCATTTTGTCGCTGCGGCCCTTTGGGCTCTCAGCGCCGTTTGGTTCGTGGCGGTCTTTGCCGCCGTTGAACCCGCCCTTTATGGATTAAGAAATCCCATCACCAATTTGGTCGTGGCAGCGGGGTTTTCCTCCATGATCCAATGTCCCGAGGCCGGCACGATGCCGCCTTTCACATTGGTCGCGACGAATTTGAGTTCGGTTTGCATTCCGGCGCCATAGGACTTTTCGCCGCCTATCGCGAAAACCGGCATCATGAGCTTCCCCTTGGCGAGAAAAGCGCGGTTATCGATCCCGTCCTGAGGAAATGCCACGAATTGCTCGAAGGCGTCGTGGATTGCATGGTCGCGCGCATAGAGGGCGGCATAATGCACGCGGGTGGCTTCATCGATCCGTTTGGGATCATCCGACAATTCGTTCCAGAAGCGGTCCAGGTAAATACGCTCGCGGCCCGCAACCAGGCGCTCCTCGTCGGGCCCGTGGAAATTGAAATGCCAGGTCTTGGGATTTGAGAGCTGCGCCGCCCAATTGCCGACACCCGGCAGTGGCGCATCGATCACCACCCATTTGGTGATGCGGGCGGGATATTGCGCGGCCAGCGCGTAGCCCACCATGTTGCCGATATCGTGGGTGACAAGATCGGCCTTGTCGATTTTCAGCGCCTCCATCACGCCGGCAATATCGACGGCTTCGTTCTTCTTCGTGTAGCCGGTGTCCGGATGGTCCGAGAGGCCCATGCCGCGCAGGTCGGGAACGATGACAGTGTGATCCTTGACCAGTTGTGCGGCAATCGGCTCCCACATGTCGCCGCTGTCCCCGAACCCGTGCAGCAGAACCACGGCAGGTCCTGTGCCCCCGACACGGACGTAAAGCCTGGTGCCGTTGGTTTGTATCTCGCTCGATTTGAAACTCGCCGGAAACGGCTCGACGCGCGCGATGGCGGGGGACACGAAAAGCACAGCAACCAACGCAACAACGGTCTCGCGAAACATGACCCAACTCCGACAGAACGACTTCGGAGCTTAACACCCGGCGGAGATCGGCGCAGGAAATCTGTGGTCCTGCGCCACTTCTATTCGGCGGCGGTTTTCGGCAGATAGATTTCCGAGCCGTGTTCCTTGAATTCGGCGGCCTTCTTGGCCATGGCGGCGCGGATTTCCTCCGATGACATCGTGTCGTTGGTGCCGCGCGCGTAATCGCGCACCTCCTGGCTGATCTTCATGGAGCAAAATTTTGGTCCGCACATGGAGCAGAAATGCGCCACCTTCGCGCCGTCGGACGGCAGCGTCTCATCATGGAAGGCTTCGGCCGTTTCGGGGTCCATGGCGAGCGCGAACTGATCGCGCCAGCGGAATTCGAACCGCGCCTTGGAAATCGCGTCGTCCCAGATACGCGCCGCGGGATGACCCTTGGCCATATCGGCCGCGTGCGCGGCAATGCGATAGGCGATCACGCCGTCCTTCACGTCGTTGCGGTCGGGCAAGCCCAGATGTTCCTTCGGCGTGACGTAGCAAAGCATCGCCGTACCGAACCAGCCGATCATGGCAGCCCCGATAGCCGAGGTGATGTGGTCGTAACCGGGCGCCACATCGGTGGTCAGAGGTCCAAGTGTGTAGAACGGCGCCTCGTCGCAAGCCTTCAGCTGGCGGTCCATGTTTTCTTTGATCTTGTGCATGGGTACGTGGCCGGGGCCTTCGATCATCACCTGCACATTGTGCCGTTGAGCAATTTTGTTCAGCTCGCCCAACGTTTCCAGCTCGGCAAATTGCGCGGCGTCATTGGCATCCGCTGTCGAGCCGGGACGCAATCCGTCTCCAAGCGAGAACGACACGTCATACTGCGCGAGCAGTTCGCAGATTTCCTCAAAATGCGTGTAGAGGAAATTCTCCTTGTGATGGGCGAGACACCATTTGGCGAGAATGGAGCCGCCGCGTGAGACGATGCCGGTGACGCGGTTTGCGCTCAGCGGAATATGACCCAGACGCACCCCGGCATGGACGGTGAAATAATCCACGCCCTGCTCGCATTGCTCGATCAGCGTGTCGCGATAGATCTCCCAGGTGAGTTCCTCGGCCGCGCCGCCGACCTTTTCCAGCGCCTGATAGATCGGCACCGTGCCGATGGGAACCGGCGAGTTGCGGATGATCCATTCGCGAATGGTGTGGATGTGGCGGCCCGTAGAGAGGTCCATCACCGTGTCGCCGCCCCAACGGATGGACCACACCATCTTTTCCACCTCTTCGGCGGCGCCGGAGGTGACGATGGAATTGCCGATATTGGCGTTGACCTTGGTGAGGAAGTTGCGGCCGATGATCATCGGCTCGGTTTCAGGATGGTTGATATTGGCCGGAATGATGGCGCGGCCGCGGGCGATTTCGCTGCGCACGAATTCGGGCGTCACAGTCTCGGGAATATTCGCGCCGAAGGATTCGCCATCGGCCAGCGCCGAGCGGCCGAGATTCTCGCGGATCGCGATATATTCCATTTCCTTGGTGATGATTCCGGCGCGCGCATATTCGAGCTGCGTGACGTTCTTGCCGGGCTTGGCGCGCAACGGCTTCAGATGCGCGCGGTTGAATTGCGGCACCGAGAGAAGTTCGCCGGGTTTCAGGCCGTCGTCTTCGGGGCGGCGGTTGCGGCCTTCATATTCTTCGACATCGCCGCGCGCCAGAATCCAATCCCGGCGGATCGGCGAGAGACCCTTCTGAATGTCGATGGCGACGGCACTGTCCGTATACGGACCGGATGTATCGTAAAGGCGGACCGGCGGTTCGCCGCCCGACAGCGGCACTTCGCGGAACGGCACGCCGCTGACGTAAATTTTGCGCGAGCCAGGCAGCGCGCCACGGGTGATCTGGTCGTTGGTGGGTGCTGCATTGCGGATCTGCTTGTTCATGGCGGCCTCCATGGCCGGAATTAACCAGCCACCCAGTTTGCTTGTTTTTCGGAAGGACCGACGGTTGGGCGGTGTTCGCCTCGCCGTCCCTCCCTCCGCCGGTGCTAACCGGATCAGGTTCGAAGGGACCCGCGAGATGCGATCTCAGCCCTGTTCATTCAGGGCGCCCCTGGGACAGGGAGATTTTGCGGTATTAAGCCCGGCTTTGCAAGCCGACCCCATGACGGACGGCTAGCCGGACGCTACACTTTGACATGAGCGAAGTTCCCATATTGCGGGTGGCACGTCCGAGCGACGATCTGGATGGCTTGCTGCGGTTTTACGGCGAAGGACTGGGCCTCACCGTACTCTACCGGTTCAAAGACCATGATGGCTTTGATGGGGTGATGTTGGGACGGGAGGGCGCTCCCTACCATTTCGAATTCACGCGCAAGCGCGGGCATGTTGCAGGGCGTGCACCGACGCCGGACAATCTGCTGGTCTTCTATTTGCCAGATACAGAGGAGTGGAAAGCCGCCGTGCGCCGTATGCGAGACGCCGGCTTTGCGCCCGTCGCTTCCTTTAACCCCTATTGGGACCACGAAGGACTGACCTTCGAGGATCCCGATGGATACCGCGTCGTGCTGCAGAATGACGATTGGCCCGCATAAGCAAGCGCCTAGACGATTGTCACCGAAAGATCGGTCAGACCATCCACCGAACCCACCAATTTGTCGCCCCTCGCGCAGGCGGCGACACCGGCCGGCGTGCCGGTGAAAATGAGATCGCCCGCGTTCAAGCCCACCTGGAGCGACAGAGCCGCGATGATCTCCGGCACGTTCCAGATCATCTGCGCCAAATCGCCGTCCTGGCGCAGCTTGCCATTCACGCTGAGCTGAATCTTGCCCTTCGCCAGATGGCCGCTTTGTTCGGCCGGTGTAATCGCCGAACAGGGCGCAGCCTGCTCGAAGGATTTGCCGATTTCCCAGGGCTGTTCTTTTTTCCGCGAAATCGTCTGCAGGTCGCGCCGCGTCATGTCGAGGCCGACGCCATAGCCATAGACATGGTTGAGCGCATCTTCTTTCTTCATGTTCTCGCTGCCAGACTTCATGGCCACGACCATTTCGATTTCGTGCTGATAGCTGCTGGTCAGGCTCGGGTAGCGCACCCCGCTGCCGTTCTGGACAATGGAGTCGCGGTGTTTGGCAAAGAAGAAGGGCGGCTCGCGCTCGTCATTGCCGAGTTCGCGGATGTGCTCGAGATAGTTGCGCCCGACGCAATAGACGCGGCGCACCGGAAAGCGAAGCGCGCTCCCCACGATAGGAAGGGAGACCACCGGTATCGAGAACACCATGCCGGAATTGGAATCGGACGCCGTGCCCATCTGCTCTCCTGTCGGGGATTGTTCGAATCCGGTCCGTTGTAGCATTGCCGGCCAGGAACGAAAGGCCCTGCCATCGCGACATAGATACCGCTCGCGAGCGCAAAAGGGTCTCCATCTGATGCCTTGTACGGCAAACCCCGCCCCGTCAATATCGGGTCAAACAACCCCGGGAAGCTCACAATGTCCGATACTCTTATCCCCGTCAGCGACGAATGGAGCCGCCGCGCCTTCATCGACAAAGCCCGCTACGAGGGCTGGTATGTCGATTCCATCGCCAATGCCGAAGGCTTCTGGGGCGAAGAGGGCCGCAAGCTCGAATGGATCAGGCCTTTCACGAAGGTGAAGGACACCTCGTTCGCGCTGCACAATTTCCACATAAGCTGGTTCGAGGATGGCACCCTCAACGTCTCGGCCAATTGCATCGACCGGCATCTGGCGACGCGAGCCGATCAGACCGCCATCATATGGGAGGGCGACGATCCCACCCAATCGCGCCATATCACCTATGCCGAATTGCACCGGGAAGTCTGCCGCTTCGCGAACGTGTTGAAGGCCAACGGCGTCCACAAAGGCGACCGCGTCACCATCTATCTGCCGATGATCCCCGAAGCCGCCTACGCCATGCTGGCCTGTGCGCGCATCGGCGCCGTTCATTCGGTGGTCTTTGCCGGGTTCTCGCCGGACAGCCTTGCGGGCCGCATTCTCGATTGCAAAAGCGAGGTTGTGATCACCGCCGATGAAGGCTTGCGCGGCGGCAAAACGGTGCCGCTGAAGCGCAACACCGACGTGGCGCTGACCCAATGCGAAGGCGTGAAGCGCGTCATCGTGGTCCAGCGTACCGGCGCCAAGGAGCTGATGCACCATGGCCGCGATGTCTGGTATCACGAAGAGGCGGCCAAGGTTTCGGACGATTGTCCGCCAGTCGAGATGCACGCCGAAGACCCGCTGTTCATTCTCTATACGTCAGGATCGACCGGCAAACCCAAGGGCGTGCTGCACACCTCCGCCGGTTATCTTTGCTACACGGCGTTCACCCACAAATATGTCTTCGATTATCACGACGGCGATATTTATTGGTGCACCGCCGATGTCGGCTGGGTCACCGGCCACAGCTACATCGTCTACGGTCCGTTGGCGAACGGCGCCACGACGCTGATGTTCGAAGGGGTACCGAATTATCCGACCGCCTCGCGTTTTTGGGAGGTGATCGACAAGCACAAG
>DATARE010000406.1:0-14030 GCA_036264295.1 Micropepsaceae bacterium
ACGATCTTGCCCGCGCACCAGCAGCGCACTCGTGCGCAACGTACCGATCTGTTTGAGCGACGGGGGATGATACACGAAGGTAATACCCAACCGGCGATCCGTGCTCTTGTTGGGCGGCGAACCATGGATCAGGAAGGCGTGGTGAATCGACGCCTCACCCGCTTCCAGCGACGTCGCGACAGGTTCAAAGCGCGAGAGATCGAAATCGCTGACCTGCCCGCTGGAGAGCATATTCCCCTCCGTCACTTCGTAGCGCACCGGCAATTGACCCAGACGATGCGAGCCGGGGAGAAACCGCATCGAGCCGCTTTCGGGCCGCGATTGCGACAGCGCCAGCCACACGCTCAGAACCTCGCACGGCACATGGCCGAAATAGGTATTGTCCTGATGCCAGCTGACATGGGTTTCCTCGCCGGCATTCTTCGCCCAGAGCGTGTTCTGATAGAGCAAGATGTCCGGCCCGATCAGATCCTCCACCGCGTCCAGAATGGCCGGATGGGTCGCGAGCCGGTACGCCCAAGGATAACGCAAATAGAATTTGGTGCGGGCAAGCCCGCGCAAGGCCCCGCCCTGGGCGGCTTCCATCGCTTCGAGTTCGCGCCGAGCGCCGGCCGTGTCGGCGGGCGAAAGCATCCGTACCGGCGAGACGAAACCATCGCGCCGAAATTGCTCCACCTGCTCGGCCGTCAAGCGCTTCGGCACGCCTATTTGTCCGCCGCCGCCATGTCCATCGCCGCGCGCCAGGTGAATTCGACGAAGCGGTACAGCGATTGCTCGGGCAGGCGCTCCACATCGCTGTGCGCGCCGTAATTGATGGCATCGGCCTCGGTAGTCGCCGGACCGATGCCATAGGCCTGGATTCCCTTGGCGCGAAGCTGCGCCATATCGGTTGCGCCCGTCGCCATGGTCGGCAACACGGCCGCTTCGGGGTACATCGTCCCAGCCACCTTCGTCAGCACACGGTACATATCCGAATCGAGCTTGGATGCCGGCGCCACGGGGCGCAGATTCGCGGTGATGGGTTCCACCTTCACTTGCGGGTCGGCGATCATGGTGTCGAGGGAGGCGAAGAATTTCGGAATGTCTTCATCCGGCAAGGCGCGCACATCGAATGTCGCTTCGGCTTCCGACGGAATGACATTCGGTCCGACACCGGCTTTCATCATGGTGGGCACCACCGACGTACGCAGCATGGAATAATGTTCCGGCTCGTTTTTCGCGAGATAGGTTTGAATCTCGGCGGGCGGTTGCGCACCTAACAGCGCCCGATAGCGCGCCGCGTCGGCCGGCGGGCTGATGGCGGCGAGCTTCTCGAAATAGGCGTGAGTGGTTTCGTTCAGATGCATCGGCGTCACCCAGGTGCCGACCTTGGCCACGGCCGCGGACAGATGCGTCAGCGGATTGTCCAGCCGCGGCACCGAGCCATGGCCGGACGTGCCGTGCGCCACCAGCCGGAAACGGCGCGGCACTTTCTCCGTGGTCTGGATGTTCACCCGCGTCACGCGGCCGTTTTCGATGGTCGCGCCGCCGCCCTCGGTCAGCGCGAATTCCGCGTCGATATCAGGGAAATGCTCCTTCACCATATAGCCGATGCCGACGCCGGCGGGATCGGCCTCTTCGCCGGACTCGGGGAGGAAAATGATATCGCGATCAAGCGCTGCGCCCATCCGCTTGGCCAGCAGCATCACCATCAGATTGGCGGCGAGCTTGTCCTTGTCGTCGCGCGCGCCGCGGCCCCAGATGTAACCGTCCTTGACCACCGCACCAAACGGGTCGACCGGCCATTTCTCGCGCTGCACGCCGACGACATCGGTGTGCGCCATCAGCAGCAGCGGCCGCTTCTTGCCATTGCCCTTCAGCCGCGCCACCAGATTGGCGCGTGCCGGCTGCAGCGCGAACGTCTTCACCGCAATGCCTTCGGCTTCCAACACCTGCTTCAGATAGTCATCGACCTTGGTTTCATTGCCGGGCGGGCTGCTGGAATCGATTTGGATCAGCGCCCGGTGCTTGCTGAGGATTTCGGCTTCCTGCTTCTTCCAATCCACCGGCGGCGCGGCGGCAAACGCCGTCGTGCAGAGCAACGATGCGGCAACCGCCCCCGCCGCGAGGCGCGCCGCTTTCACGGCTTGGCCGCCTTCATCTCGTCGAGCTGCGCATGGAACATGGCTTCGTCCAGATCGGCTTCCTGCATGCAGGTCGCCGGTTCGATGAACGGATTGGCCCCGCCACTCTTCAGCTTGGCGTATTTTTCCTGCATCCCGTATTGCGCGCCGTGATCGCCCAGCTGCACATCGCAGGGAAGCGTGCGTATCACTTTGAACGAGCGGTTGAACTCATCGATGATCGGTTGCGTCAGCACCGCGGGCGTGCGCAGCGAACAGCCCAAGAGCACGTTGTAGGTCTTGCCGTTCTCCTGCGCCGTGGTCGTCCAGCTGGTGCAGCCGCGCGTGTGACCCGCCGTCAGATGCGCCGTCAGCGTCACGCCGCCCAGGCTCACCGTATCGCCGTCATGGATGACCTTGTCCACCGGGTGCTCCTTGCCACCCGGCTTCATCGCCTTCAACGCCGGCACATCTTCGGCCATCGCAATCACTTGCGCTCCGGTCAATTGCTTGACGGCGGCATCGCCTTCCTGATGATCGTTATGCGCGTGATTGCCGAGCAGGATCTTGGTATCGGAAAATTTGAACCCAAGATCGGTGACCGATTTCTGGATCACCGGCACATTGCGCTCATAGGTGCTGTCCATCAGGATATTGCCCTGCGGCGTCACGATGAGGAACGAGCTGAGCGTCTTGGTCCCCACATAATAGATGTTGCCGATGATCTTGTGCGGCGGGAATTGCGAGGTCTGGTCCGCGTCCGTGCCCATGTTGCGCGCGAGGATCGTGCGCGGCGTGTAGTCCTTCCCATGCACGGTCACCATCGGATGATCCGGCGGCGGCGGATTTTGCGCACTGGCGCTGCTCGCGCCGATCAGTCCCGCCCCGGCAAGACACGCAATCACAGGCAATCGTGACAGGATGGTCATCGCAACATCTCCGAAAGGTTTGTTGCGCGGACGGTAACACCGGCGCTTTTGCGACACTAGGGCGGCCATCTGTTCAAAACTCGTCATCGCCGGGCTCTTGTCCCCGGCGACCTATGAACACCTCAGACGAAGATGCTCATGGGTGGCCGCCACAAGGGCGGCCATGACGGTTTTTTTACTTCAGAACCTGCACCATTTTGGGCACCGCCCCTGTCGCGGCCGCCACCGAAAACGGCACGCGCCCGATCAGCCGCCCGTCCGCCGTGGTAATGTCGACGCGCCAATTCCCGGCGCGCGGGTTCGACTTCACGGAGAAGCCGCGATAGCCGCCTTCCCGTCCGCCGGTGATGGGAAAACTCACCGACGACACGGTCTGCCACCCGGCCTTGGCATCGTAATAGCGCCAGACATGGACGATGTCGGCGCGCAGCTGGATCGGCGCAAACACCGCGCTGTAGAGATAAAGCGGCTCGCCGGGCGCGACATGCAACGTTGGCGCGACGCCTGCCGCGGCCAGCAGCGAGTCGGGTTCGGCCACCGCGTTGAAACCATCCGCCGTCTTGGTCACCGAATGGAACACCCCGGCGGTCGTCAGCGTCAGCGGCAGCGGCGGCAGGATGTTGGCGAAATAGAACAGGTTCAGCGTCACATAAACGCCGATCGAACCCAGCGCGATTCTGCGCCACGCCGCCGCCATGCGCTGCGGCCCGATGGCCGATAGCACCACCAGCACGGCGCAGAACGCCACCACCGCCATGCTGCCGCTGAACAGGAAGGTGCGCGGCCCCATCTGCCGCGTGACCATCGGCACGATGAAGATCGCATAGGAGAACAGCGCGAAGAACAGCAGCGTGCAGGTGAAGGCCAGCCGCGATTGGTATTTGCGGAACACCTCATTGCCCACCAGCATGCCGGCCAGGATCACCAGGAACGGCCACGACGCCGACACCACCGCGCTGCGCCCATAGAAAATCAGGAACGCGCTCCACAACCCGCCTAGCGCGAATTGCGTGCCCACCACAAGCAGCGGATGGGCCCGGAGCAGCAGCCCTTCCGGATGGCGCGATTCCACGAAATGCACCAGCACGATAGATACCACCGCCATCACGACATAGCCGAACAGCGCCAGCTGCGCGGCCGGGTGATCCACGCGGCCCAAATAATAATTGTCGAATCCAAAGCCCGCGACCATCGAAATGGCCGACAGATGCCGCTCATATTTCAGGAACGTGGAAACCGGCAGAGCCACAATGGGGTGTTCGAAGGCACGCAACGGAAGGACCCAACCTGATGAAGATGTGTTTGTAGGCAAACACTATGACCGCTTCGAGGCGATGCGGCGATGTTCAACGGCCAAAACGGCTTTTCGCGCCCGCAAAAACACAATACTCTAACTGTGGATCGCGCGGGGCTCCCCTGCCGCCGGTGCGAACAGGATTTTCGGAGACCATCATGAAAACGCTCGCCCTCGCCGCCACCCTGGCCCTCGCCGCGACTTGGGGCGGGTCCGCCTCCGCCCAGAACGAGCTGACCGGCCCCTGGCCCAACGAGAAACAGGCCGACTACATCATCAAGGATTTCCATTTCGCGAGCGGCGAGACCCTGCCCGAGCTGCGCATCCACTACACCACGCTGGGCACGCCCAAGAAGAACGCCGCGGGCGAGATCGTCAACGGCATCATCCTGCTCCACGGCACCTCCGGTTCCAGCCGCAACTGGCTGCTCCCCACGCTCGCCAACGAGCTGTTCAAGCCGGGCCAGCCGCTCGACCTCGCCAAGACCTATGTCATCCTGGCGGACGCCATCGGCGTGGGTGGCTCCTCCAAACCGTCCGACGGGTTGAAGGCCAAATTCCCCCATTACCGCTATCACGACATCGTCGAAGCCGAGCACACGCTGATCACCCAGGGGCTGGGCATCAAGCATTTGCGCCTGGTGATGGGCAGCTCCATGGGCGGCATGCAGACCTGGATGTGGGGGGAGATGTATCCCGATTTGATGGACGGTCTGGTGCCGCTCGCAAGCCAGCCGATCCAGATTTCGGGCCGCAACTGGATCAACCGCCGCATCCGCATCGAGGCGATTCGGCACGATCCGGATTTCAAAGACGGCATGTATGACAAGCCGCCCACGCATTGGATTTACACCGCGCCGTCCGGCCCGATGGGCACCGAATCCGATTATCAGATTCAGCAGACGGCGCCGACGCTGGAAGCCGCCGAAGCCTATTACAAGAAGCTGGTGGCCGAAGCCTCAAAGGCCGATGCCAACAATTCGCTGTACGGCATCGAGGCGGTGATGGATTACAACCCCGCCCCCGACCTGCATAAGATCAAGGCCAAATTGATGGCCATCAATTCGGCCGATGACGAAGCCAATCCCGCCGCCCTGCATGTGATGGAGCCGGCCATCGCGAAGATTCCCGGCGCGCGTTACGTGCTGATTCCGCAAAGCCCGGAGACGCACGGCCATTACACGCATCTGCGGGCCGCGATCTGGAAGCCCTATCTGGTGGAATTCCTCAAAACCCTTCCCCCGATGGAATAGGCACCAGCTTATCCCAACTTTCGTCATCGCCGGGCTTGTCCCGGCGACCCATCAGCACGTTCAGCGGTGATGTTCATGGATGGCCGGCCCCCCGGGTCAAGTCCAGGGTCGGCCGGCCATGACGATTGTGTTGGTGTAGCGAAAGTTCACACCCGCGAGCGTGCGCGTGCCGGCTCGCGCGCATCCGACGCCGCAGGCATCCCCGCCTTCTTCGATTGCGTCCCCGGCGCCCCGTCGCCGGACGGACTTATTTGGTCTTGTTACGCCCCTCTAGCCCGCGTTCTTTCTCGCGTTCCGCGTAATAGAGCCCCAATGCCCCGATCAAATGAATGATAAGCTTACGCAACACTGGGTCTCGTATTCTTTTGATATCTCGGTTCAGTTCTTCGATTTCGCGCGCTAGAGATGTTTTCTTTGCCCCCACTCACACATTCCTATTCTTCCCCCTGTTACAGAGTTCCGTATGGCGGGGTGGCGCGCTAAACCAAAGGAAAATCAGGATAAATCCGACAATCTCTACTTATCCGTGTGTGGCTGTGTGGAATTCCGTCATGCCAAGGGTCCACGGCCCGGCAAGCCGGCCGCTTTCGCGCCAGAAACTGCGCAATTGTTAGGCGGCTCCCGCCGGGCTCAAACCCGCGAGCGTGCGCGTGCCGGCTCGCGCGCATCCGGCGCCGCCGCATCCGGGCGATTGAGCCGCGCGCTCATGCGCTGATGCAGCCGCGTGACCGTGCGGCTGGCGTAACGCTCGAACAGGCAGGGCACGAGCCCATGGATGAAGGCGGCCAACGCGGCGGCGAACAGGGCGCCCGAATAGGAGAAGGCGGCGCGCTGGTGCTCGGAATAGCTCTCGCCGATTGTGTGGGGATGATCGAGAAACCAACGCTGCAACATGGTACGCCCCCGTCAGGAGGCATCATATTATTTGCATTCACGTCGAATTTGCTCCCAAAATACCCCGCGAAGCGCTCAGATATTGGGAAAATTTTCGATGCAAGCCCTCGATTCCATCGATATCCGCATTCTCGGCCTGCTGCAGGGCGATTGTTCACGCTCGCTGGCCGAGATCGCCGATTCGGTCCATCTGTCCCAGAACGCCTGCTGGCGGCGGATCAAACATCTCGAGGACGAGGGCGTGATCCAGAAGCGGGTGGCGCTGCTCTCGCCCGAAAAGCTCGGCTGCGGCGTCACCGTCTTTGTCAGCGTGCGCGCGGGCGAGCACACCGAGAAATGGCTGGAGAATTTTACCAGTGCCGTGCGGCGGATGCCGGAAGTGGTGGAGTTCTACCGCATGGCGGGCGATGTGGATTATTTGCTGAAGCTGCAGGTCGCCGATATCGCCGCCTATGACCGGGCGTACAAATCGCTCATCCGCGCCGCGAAGCTGATGGATGTGAGCGCGGCCTTTGCGATGGAAGAGATGAAGCGCACCACCGAACTCCCCCTGCCCGAGGCGTAGCTTCGCTTCCCTTTCCCTCTCCCCTTGCGGGAGAGGGCGGCGCGCCGCGCGCCTCAACGCGCTTTTGGCGCGCCGGGTGAGGGGTAATTTCTCTTTCCTGTGCGCAAATTCGGAAAACGCCAACAGCTATCCCAACTGTCATAGCCGGCTTGATCCCCGCCTTCGCGGAGACCCATCCCGCCGCTGCGCGTCCGCGAATACACCCCAACTGTCATGGCCGCGAAGGCGGCCATCCAGCCGCTGCGCGTCCGCGCAGCGAATGAATTTCTATAATCGGCTGGATGCCCGCCGCCGCGGGCATGACAATTGTAAAATCGCTTTCGTCAGAGGGCCTTGAGCGTCGGACGACGAAACGCGAAAGCTCCGTTTTTCCACCCTCCCCTTGAGCGAGGGTCGAACCATGACAGAGCGGCGGCAGCCGCGAAGTCAGGTTCGGGGAGGGGACAGTTCCTTGTCCAGTTCAGCTATAGCATGACGTGAAGTCTACTCTGACCCCACTTACCCTCACAAGGCAATGACGGAAAAGGAACATGTATATGTTCCGGCTCCGAAGCCTAAGGACGACGATAAGTAGTCCTTAGTTATCTAAGGAAAGGGCGGTTCAGCTTCCGGCGGGGCCGTCCTTTCCGATTCTTGAATCATGCTTCGCCGTTAGGCGTCAAGCGGTACTGTCTTAGTTTGAACATGCTGCTATCGTGAAGCTGATCGAGGAATGGGAAGCTCATGATTTTGGCGGCGGCTTAGCGTTGTCCTCTCGGTTTCCCTGTTGGGCGGCTGCTCCTGGATCGAATGCCAAATCTTATGCGAACGGCCGACTGTCAGCGCGTCAATGCATAACTCTACGACTGGCCAGAAAACCATATGCGGCGGCTTGATGACCCCAGCTAGCAAAATCACGCGCCAAGAGGTCGATGACCTGGTTTCTTGTATTGCCGACTACACAGCAAAAGGCTTTGTGCTTGACCAGCCATCCAAGCACCTGGCTCCACAACCCTAAGTCAAACTGCACCAGTGCCCAAAGGCGGGCCTCACGCCGGTCCCCTCGCCTTCGCAAGGGTGCGAAGCGAGGCATCAGAAATTTCCAACCCGCCGGCGCGATTCCGGCGAGAACGAGAGCCCATGCAATGAAACGGCCACGCCTTCCCAAACGCGACGGCATCCACAAACCCAAGCGCGTGCGCCTGCCGAGCAACCAGGCGGTCATGCGTGGCGCGTTCATCCACACGCTGCGACTTGTGATTGCGGATTGCGGGATTCCCCAGGAATGGCTCGCCGGTGCGCTGGGTCCCAGCAAGGCCCACATCGTCGCCATGCTGTACAACCAGCACACGCGCTGATGCGGATGCGGCCACATTGGTGGCGGCCGCATTGCTGGCGGCACGGCGATGCGGGTACATTGGCGATAGAAAAGCGCTTACGCCCAATGGGAGACAATCGACATGCGCAAGACGATGTTCGCAATCGCCACGCTCGCCGCCTGCGCCATGGTGGCCGGGGCTTCGGCCCAAACCGTATCCATCGACCGCAAGCAGATCAGCAACGCCGCCGCGCGCAAGATGGTGGATGCCTGCCTCGCTTATGCGGAAAAGAACAACATCCTGGTCGGCGTCGCGGTGGTGGGCATTGACGGCGTGCTCTTGGATTTCCACGCCATGCAGGGCGGCGGGACGACGCTCACCGAAACCGCAATACTCAAGGCCAAGACGGCGGTGCATTGGCAGCGCGCGACAAAGAGCCTGGAAGAGGATGTGACCACGCTGCGCAACCAGGCGTCGGTGTGGATCAACGATTTCCCCAAAGCGGGCGCGCTTCCCATCATGATCGACGGGCAAGTGGCGGGCGCCATCGGCATCGGTGGCGCTTCGAAGCAGGAAGAATGCGCGCAAGCCGGCATCGATGCGGTGCTGCCGAAACAACCGGTGGCCGCGCGATAAATGTGATCGCTTGCCACGGCTAAGTTAAATTCTTCTTAGGAGGCCGCACGGGATAATGCTCGCCTATCGAGGAGCATGCCGTTGGCGCAAACGACCCTGACAAAGCAGAACGCCCCCGCCGGTGGCGTGGAGCAACGCAAAGCCCCGCGCAAGCCGGTGCTGCTGACGAGCAAGCTCGTGTTCGACAATGGCGCGCATGTGGTGGATTGCACGATCCGCGATATTTCCGCGACCGGCGCGCGCGTGGCCGTGGCGCCGGGGCGCAGCATTCCGGGCGAACTGTATCTGCTCGATCTCGCCAACCGCATGGCCTATCTGGCAACCGTGGTGTCCGAACGTGCCAATGGCTACGGCTTGAAATTCAGCAAGACGCTGAAATTGTCGGATGTGACCGCGCCGGAGCTGCGCTATCTGAAGCGCATCTGGATGGAAAGCGCACGCTGACAGCGTTGGATGCTATGCTTGCGCGGTCATGGATATCCGCGCGCCTCATCCGCAATCCCAAACCATTGAATCGCGCCGGCCGCGGCGCCATCTGAAACACAGGCTGGCGACCGGGCTGTTGCTGGGCGCGGTGGCGGTTTTTCTTTCGCTGCGTTTTCTTCCCAGTCCCGGTTTCGCCGCACGGCTGTTGAACGCTGCCGCGGAGGCGGCAATCGTCGGCGGGCTGGCCGATTGGTTCGCGATCACCGCGCTGTTCCGCCATCCGCTGGGCCTGCCCATTCCCCACACCGCCATCATCCCGACGCGCAAGAACGACATCGGCCGCGCGCTGGGGAAATTCGTGCGCGATTCGTTTTTGGATCCCGCCGTGCTGACCGAACGGCTGCGGCGTCACAATGCCGCCCTCGCCATTGCGCAATGGCTGGATACGGAAGATTCCGCGCGCTTCGTCGCCGAACGCATCGCCGCGCTGGTGCCGCCGCTGCTGAGCGGGCTCAAGGATTCCGACATTCATGCGGCTATGCGCAATGCGGCGCGCGAAGGGCTCGCCCGCATCGACATCGTGCCCATCGCCGATGGCGTGTTGGACCACATAGTGGAAACCGGGCGTCACATGGATATTGTCGATGCGCTGCTGGCGGTGATCCGTCCATCCTTGCAGGCGCTGAAGGAGCCGATTGCCGAACGCGTCGGCGAGCGCACCGGACGATTCTTCCCGAGCTATTTCGATTTGAAGATCGGCCAGGGAATCGTCAATGGCGCAGGCGCCTGGCTGGATGCGGTGCGGACACCCGGCAGCGACGAACGCGCGCGCCTGGATTCATGGCTGCGCAAGACCATCGCGAATTTCCGCGGCTCGCCGGATTATCCCAGGCTGCTTGGCGAGGCGCGCGCGGCGGTGATGAACAATCCCGGCGTGCTGAACGGGCTCGGCGCGATCTGGGATGAGATCAAGCGCGAATTGCTGGCCGACGCCGCGGCGCAATCCTCCAAGACCGCCGAAATCAGCGCCAGGATCGTGCGTTCATTGGGGCGGCTGCTGCAGCAAATGCCGGTGACGCAGGATTACCTCAACGCCGCCATCGAGCGGGTGCTGGTGGATTACATCGCGCCGTGGCGTATCCAGATCGGCAATTATATCGCCGAAATCATCGAAAGCTGGGATGGACCCAAGACCGCCGCCATCATCGAAAGCCATGTCGGCAACGATCTGCAATATATAAGGATCAACGGCACGCTGGTGGGCGCGGCCATTGGGGCGGGTCTGTTTCTGATCGGCGCCGCTATTGGGGCCTTGTGAAACCGGTCAGCCGCCCTCGATCTCTTCGCGCAACATCTCCAGTTCGAGCCAGCGCGTTTCGGCGGCGCTCTTCTCGGCCTCCGCCTCGGTGAGCTTCGCGGTCAACGCCATGAAGCGCTTGGCATCGCGCGCATAGAGTGCGGGATCGGCGAGCTGCGCTTGCAGCGCGGCGAGGTCGGCGGTGAGGCCGGCGATGCGGCCGGGCAGCGTTTCCAGCGCGTGCTTCTCGGAGAAGCTCAATTTGCGCCGCGATTGGGCCGGCTCCTTGCGCTCTTTTGGCGGGGCGTTCCGGGGCGTGGCTTTCACCGATTCCTTCGCGGCCACGCCTTCGCCGCGCTGCGCGACCATATCGCTGTACCCGCCGGCATATTCGACGAAGCGCCCTTGACCTTCGGCCATCAGCACCGATGTAACAACACGGTCGAGGAAATCGCGGTCATGACTCACGATCAGCGCCGTGCCGGGATAATCGGCAACCATTTCTTCCAGCAGGTCGAGCGTTTCCAGATCCAGATCGTTGGTGGGCTCGTCCAGCACCAGCAGATTGGACGGCGTGGCCAGCGCCTTTGCGATCAAAAGGCGCGCGCGTTCGCCGCCGGAAAGAACCGAGACCGGCGTGCGCGCCTGTTCGGGCTCAAACAGAAAATCTTTCATATAGCTCATGACGTGCCGCGCCTGCCCGCCGACATGAACAATATCGCCGGAGCCGCCGGTCAGCACATCGCTCAGCGTCATTGCCGGGTCCAGCAGCGTGCGCGTCTGGTCCAGCGAGGCGGTCGCGAGATTGGTGCCGAGCTTCACGTCGCCGGAATCGGGTTGCAGTCGGCCGGTCAGAAGATTGAGCAATGTCGTTTTGCCGGCGCCATTGGGACCAACAATGCCGACACGGTCGCGCCGCAGGATGCGAATGGAAAAATCCTGCACCACGGGCCCGGCGCCATAGGATTTGGACATGTGGACCGCTTCGATGACACAGCTGCCCGATGCATTCGCTTCCGCCGCGGCAAGCTTCACATTGCCAGCGCTTTGGCGCTGCTCGCGCCGTTCGCGGCGCAGCGCGCGCAATTCCGCCATCCGGCGCTGGTTGCGCTTGCGGCGCGCAGTCACGCCGTAGCGCACCCAATCCAGCTCCATGGCGATTTTGCGATCAAGCTTGTGCCGCTCGCGTTCTTCCTGCTCCAGCACCTCGTCGCGCCAGGCTTCATAATCCGAAAAGCGGCGCTCGACCCGGCGCGTGATGCCCCGGTCGAGCCAGACGATCGCGCGGCCAAGATTTTCCAGGAACCGGCGATCATGGCTGATCAGCACCAGGGCCGAACGCATGCCGCGCAATTCGCTTTCGAGCCATTCGATGGCCGGAAGATCGAGGTGATTGGTGGGTTCATCCAGCAGCAAAATATCGGGCGATGGCGCCAGCGCACGCGCGAGTGCGGCGCGGCGCGCCTCACCGACGGAAAGCACGGCCGTATCCTCATCACCCGTCAGCCCCAGCTTGCCAAGGAGATAATAGGCGCGATTGGGATCGTCGCCCGGCGCAAGCCCGGCTTCGACATAGGCGCGTGTCGTGGCAAAGCCCGAAAGCACCGGCTCCTGCGGCAGATAGCGGACCGTGACGCCAGGCTGCAGGAAACGCGTGCCTCCGTCGGGCTCCAACAATCCGGCGCCGATCTTCAGAAGCGTGGATTTTCCCGAGCCATTGCGCCCCACCAGGCACAGGCGTTCTCCCAAGCCCACCGAAAGCTCCGCGCCGTCGAGCAGTTTGGAGCGGCCCAGGGTGAGCTGAATGTTCTGAAGCAGAAGAAGCGGGGCGGCCATGACAGGCCCTTAGCATCCGCCGGATGCAGCGGTAAGCCAAATTTGCGCGTCGGAAACGTCGCATGGCTGTTTGCTGTGCCTTGCGAATCGCACGGCTCGCCTGCGCCAGTGGATGACATTTCGCGGACATACGGCGCAAAACGGCTTTGGATTCGCGCCCCAAATGCCTCCATGGTGCGAAAATCGCAGCAAACAGTGGATAAAAACACATTCAAAGGTGCGCAAATCGCAAAATTTGTCGAATGACAGCGCTTGAATCTGTATCGTTGCTTGGTGATTCGCAGAGGGAAATCTTATGGCCGAAAAAGCCGCCGCTAAGGCAAAAGTTGAAACCGTCAGTTCGAAGCAGATCGCCACAGCGCTGGCGGAGAAGCACGAACTCAGCAAGAAACAAGCTACCGCGATCATGGAAGATCTTACGGGGCTCATTACCAAGCACCTGAAAAAGGGCACGCGCATTCGCCTGAACGGGCTTGGGATTTTGCAGGTCCGCAAGCGGGCCGCCCGGATGGGACGCAATCCCGCGACCGGCGAGGCGATCAAGATCAAAGCCAGCAAAAAAGTTGCTTTCCGCGTCGCCAAGGAATTGAAAACCGCGGTTTGATGCATAAGTTTAAGGGGCGGAAGCACGTTGCTATCCGCCCCTTTGCATTCTTCTTTAAAAGATGCGCGCCTGCACGCACCCGCTTTTTGCGGGCGCGTATTTATGGCCGCTGCGGCGTCATCAAATCGGCAGCCTTGAAGTAGCGCCGCGCGTAATCCAGCAATTGCCCATCGCTCGGATGATCGACGGTTTCCACGGCCGTCAGATTCTCGATCATTTTGGGATGATGGCGGTGGAGATGCTTCACGAATTCCGTTTTCGCGTTCGCGGGCCCGGTCACGAGAAAGGTCTGCGCGCCTCCGATCGCCGCCGCGACATCTTCGAAGAAGGCATGATCCTCGGCGGCATGTCCGCTGCCCACCGAATTTGCCTTGTGATGGATATGGGTGTGGGGATCGTGTGGATGAAGCACAAGCTGATCGGCCTCCAATCTGTTGAAATGGAAGATACGGGCCTCGCGATGGTCGATCCACAGAACTGCGTGCGTGTGCGTGCTCATGGGCTGGTTTTCCGTTGTGAGAGGCCGGCCGGCCAATTTCATCCCAGATAGAATAGATGCCGAGGGCGCGCGAGAAACTAGGGAATTGTCCTTAGCCAGGCCGTGCTCAGCTCTTCAAACGATACCCGGTTTTGAAGATCCACCAAACCACCACAAGGCACGCGGCGAGAAAGACCGCCGTCATCGCAAGGCTTATCCCCACGCTGACATCGGAAATCTCGTAGAAGCTCCAGCGAAAGCCGCTCACCAGATAAACAACCGGATTGACGAGACTCACCGTCTGCCAGAAGGGCGGCAACACCTTGATGGAATAGAAGCTTCCCCCCAGAAACGTCAGCGGCGTCACGATCAACAGGGGAACGATCTGCAGCTTTTCGAACCCATCCGCCCAGATGCC
>DATARE010000419.1:0-11133 GCA_036264295.1 Micropepsaceae bacterium
TTACGCCCCGTAAGATAAGCACGCGAATTTCCATGGGCGCCAGCGCTCTTGCCTGTTCTTCGAATTCGAGCGCTTTGCCGGATTGACCCAGCGCCAAGTGAACGCGTGCAAGTCCAACCAGGGCACCGAGTTGCGCCGGCGTGTTTCCGTTCGCCTTGCCGTAAGCATTGATCGCTTCGTCGAAGGCGCCAGCATCATGCAGCGCATCGCCGAATTCCACAGCCAGAGCCGCATCTGCAGGAAGCCCGGCGGACGCGGTGCGGTAGAGGTTGATTGCCGAGCTCAAATCGCCTGAATCGCGCGCGGCGCGCGCAAGCCGCAATACCGGCATCATCTGTTCGCGCACCACCGCATCCTGCGCGGATTTTTCGACTGCTTCCTTCGCAGGTGTGCTTGCCACCGCACAGCCCGCCAGCGCAATCGGTACGCTCAGCAAAAGCAGGGCACGCAGGGTTCTCCTGAATTTCGGTTTGGTTCTCGTCATAAACTGCGCTCTCTTTCTCCGTAGGTGATTTTCTCTACACATCTTGGCCATGCACGCGCTGTTTCAAAGCCGCGGGCGCGAGCTTTCGATTGAACGGCCGCATAAGAGCAGAGCGCCCCGAATGTACGTTGACGAATGTCAACACCACGCGTTCCGATTTGCGCCAAAACACCCAAGCCAAATGTTGGATGCCCCTCACTCACACTCTCAAGGAGTTCTTGTCATGTATTACTTGTCGAAAACCGCCGTGCACAGCGTCTCCAGAAACATCGCTCAATTCTTGTCGGTGGATTCCGAAAAGGGTGTGACCGCGATCGAATACGGACTCATCGCCTCGCTTGTCGCAATCGCGATTATCGTCGGGATTACGCTGGTCGGCACCAATCTGAATTCACTGTTCAACTTCATTGGCGGCAAAGTCGCTCCCCCCGCGGCGCCGTAAGCGGCAGCCGCCCGCTTCGCCTCTTCACGCGTGCTCTCCCCCCGACGCGCGTTGAAGAGACTCCGGGCGGGCGGCACCGTCTTTCCGGTTCACACGATCAACGTAAGAAGCCTACGATGAATCTCGTTCCCATTTCCGCAGTGCTGCTAATGGCAGGTCTTTCCGGGCTCGCTGCGGCATCCGTGTCGGATTTGAAAGAACGTCTCATCTATAATGAGATCGTTCTTTTCATTTTCGCCGTGGGTGTGGCGCTGCGGTTTATCTGGTCGCCGGGCACGCTCTGGATCAGCCTTTTGGCCGCCGCGTGTCTGCTGGTGGCGCTCGGTCAGTTGGCCCGCTTCGACATCATCGGCGGTGGCGACGCAAAACTGATTGCGGCAACCGCGCTTCTGGTGCCGCCGCAGCATGATCCCTGGCTCGTTGCGCACATCGCGGCGGCCGGGGGAATACTGAGTTGCATCTATCTCGCCGCACGCAGCGCGTTACGGACACATGTGTTGGCACGCGCCCCCAACGGCCCCGGGTCCAATCATCCCGATGAAAACGCCAGGACCACGATCTCTCATGAACTTGCCAGGATTCGCGCAGGCGAACCCATGCCCTATGCGTTGGCGATCCTGGCCGGAACTGCCTATTCACTTGCTACAGAGGCCACGCAATGTATCTCCGCAATATCCTGCTCGTTATAGGCGTGTTCGCATTGGTGGCGGGCGCATCGCTCACCATCCTCTGGCTTGCACAGCGGCCTTCCGTGGTTGCCGTGTCGCCATCCACGTCGACGTCCCCGCCGCAAGAGGCGCAGAAGGCTTCCAAAGCCATTCTCGTCGCAGCGCACGCAATTCCATCGGGAACTTTTCTGCGTGCCGAGGATGTGACCTGGAAAGAGGTCGCAGACAATGCGCCCGCCGATCCGATGGAGATTGCCCGCGATGCCGCGGCCGACAGCAAATATGTGGGCGCCGTAACGGCCACAAATATTGCGGGCGGAGAACCGCTGCTCGTCAGCGCCCTCGTTAAGCCCGGCGACCGCAGTTTTCTCACTACCCTGCTGACGCCGGGAACGCGCGCGATTTCGATTGCGGTGGACGCGGCCCAGAGCGAATCCGGTCTGCTGCTGGCGGGAAATCGTGTGGATATCATCCTGACGCAGACCTTCGAGAACAGTCCCGATCAAACGCGCAAATCCGTCGGCGAGACGATCCTTAAGAATCTGCGTGTCATTGCCGTGGACCAGAGGCTCGGCCCCGTAGCCGCCGGTGACAAGAAGCCGGCCCCGGACGCGGTCATTCCCAAGATCGTCACGCTCGAGGTCACAGAGCGCCAGGCGCAAGCGCTGATGGTCGCCGCCCGGCTCGGCCGCATCGAGGTCGCGCTGCGCTCTCTCAAACGCCCCGAGACCGACGAAACCGGCCCAGCAGAAATTGGTCCGCTTTGGGCCGCCGATGTCTCGCCTGCGCTTCGCTCGCTCAGCCGCCCCGTTGTTGCAAGCACTGCGCCTGCCCCCAGGCCCGCACCCGCCGTTCTCCCTCCCGCGCCGCCGGCGCGCAAACCGATCGAGGTCATGCATGGTTCGAAAATTGAAGCCCGCTAAGCTCATTAGCCCGCGGATGCCCCGGTCTTCGCGTGTCGCTGCCGCTGTCGCCCTTGGAACACTTATCGGCGGTTCGCCTCTCACGCTGATGCCGCATGGCAGCTTCGTCTTCGCGGCCGAAGCCCAGCAGCAGCAGGCGGTCAAACTGGACGTCGACAAGGCGACTTTGGTTCAACTCTCCGAACCGGCATCGACCGTGTTCATCGCCAACCCGGACATTGCCGATGTTCAGGTTCCGGTCGCGCCCAACGCCACGAATGTGATTGTCTTCGGCAAGAAAGCCGGCGCCACCACGCTTTATGCGATGTCGGCGAACGGGAAGCTGGCCGAATATCCGGTCGAGGTGTCGCGCCCCACTGAAGACATCGCGGCGGCGCTGCGCAAGCAAGTCCCCAACGCCGATGTTCAAGTGTCGAGCGCACCGAACGGCATTACCATAACCGGATCGGCGCGTTCTCCCGCCGACGTGCAGCAGCTGAAGAATGTCGCGCGTCAATATCTCGGCGACAAAGACAGCGCCAATGTGGACGTTGCGGTTCAATCGAGCACGCAGGTCACGCTGCGTGTGCGCGTGGTCGAAGTGTCCAAATCGGTGAACAAGAATTTCGGCTTCAATTGGAATGGCATTTTCGACAGCGGCACCATCGCCATCGGATTGCTGCAGGGCCGGCTCCCGACCACCGATACCACCAACCCCACGACAGGGGTGACGACCCGGACCTTCAATCCCGGCAACGCCGCCGATACCTTTGGCTCCATCGGGGCCGGGTTTCGCGACGGCAGGGTGGATGTGGCCGGTCTTGTCGACGCCCTGCAGGCCGAGGGTCTGATCACGGTGTTGGCCGAGCCGACCCTCACATCGGTATCCGGCGAAACAGCAAGCTTTCTTTCGGGCGGCGAGTTTCCGGTTCCGGTCTCGCAAGGGCTGCAGCAGATCACCATCGAGTGGAAGCGTTTCGGCGTGAATGTCGACTTCGCACCCACTGTTCTGAGTGGTGATCATATGAGCATCAAAGTCCGCCCAGAGGTGAGCGAGTTGACCGACACGGGTTCGGTGGTGGTCAACAACATCAAGATTCCCGGTCTGGCCGTCCGGCGCGCGGAAACCACCGTCGAACTTGGAAGCGGTCAGAGTTTTGCGATCGCCGGCCTGTTTCAGAACAATGTCAGTTCCTCGCTGCAGCAACTTCCCGGTCTTGGCGATCTTCCCGTGCTCGGGACGCTGTTCCGCTCTTCCAAGTTTCAACGCAACGAGAGCGAGCTCGTGATCATCGTAACGCCTTACATCGTACATCCCGCGGACGGACCGGGCTCCCTGCACGTGCCGACCGAGGGCCTGGCTTTCTCGAGCGATCTCGAACGCATCCTGCTGGGCCGGCTGACGGCGCGCGGCGACGGCAAAGACGAACCCATCCCCACGGCCGACACCCCGCATCTGAATGGCGCGGCCGGCTTCATTTTGGAGCATTGATCATGACACGAACAATTGTTGCGCGCCGGTATGGTTCGCGTTTCGCCGCCGCATTGGCGTTGGCGGCAATCGGGGCCGGATGCACGACGTACAATGTCGGAGCTGCGGCGCCCACAGCCGAACACCCCTGTCCGGCATGGGTCAATTTTCCCCAGGACCCTTACAGCAACAAAGAACCAACATATCTCGGTTGCAGTGCCGCGCTAAATTTCACGACGACGGTCGATGATCCGCGCGATCTGGAACATGGGCGCACGCTCGCGCCTGCGGACGGCGCGCGGGAGAGCCTTGCAGTCGGCCAATATGAAACCGGGCAGACCAAACCGCTGCCTTCGGCCGGAACGCCGACCCCCACCATTGTTTTCTCAGGCAATAGCGGAGCCTCGCAATGAATGAGCGTCCAGCCGCGATCTCGCTGGCGCCGGTCGCAGCTCCACGGCTGCAGGCCATGGTGTTCGTTCGCGACCGCGATTCCGAAGGCGTCATCCGTCAGAGCCTCAGCGATCTTGCTGTTGCCGATGCCGAATTCATCAGCGGCGGCATCGATACCGCCATCGCGACATTGGCGCAGCGCGGCTCGCCCCGGCTCCTGGTTGTAGATATTACCGGTGTCGACGAACCCACCACACGCATCAACGCGCTGGCAGACGTCTGCGAACCCGGTGTGGGCGTCGTTGTCGTGGGCGACAGCAACGACATCCGGCTGTATCGCGATCTCAAGCAAGGCGGTATCGCCGAATATTTCTTCAAACCGCTCGTCAGCAATCCGCTGAGCACCACGTTCCAGACGATTCTCACGGGCGGCCAGGTTCAGCGGGTCTCACGGACCGGCAAACTCATCTTCGTGATTGGTGCGCGCGGCGGAAATGGGGCCACCACCATCGCCACCAACACCGCCAGGCACTTGGCGGACAACGCCATGAGGCGCGTGCTTTTTGTTGACTTGGACCTGCAGTTCGGCGACGCCGCTTTGCAATTCGATGCGGTGCCCAGTCACGCCCTGCGAGAGGCGCTGGAACATCCCGAACGCGTCGACGATTTGTTTCTGCAACGCGCCGTTACCCAGATCACCGAGCGGCTCGACCTGATGGCGGCGCAGGAGTCCTTGAATCAGGGAATAAGCTTGAACGACGAAGCTATCATGACGCTGCTCGGAAACCTGGTTCATCGCTATCGCTATGTCATCGTCGATCTGCCTTTCGTGCTCGCGCCCTCGCTTTTGCGCGTGCTGACCCTGCCGAGTATCATGCTGATCGTCAGCACGGCGACCCTTGCGGCCGCACGCGACGTGGCGCGCTGGCGTCAACAGATCGGCCCCAATACGCCTGAGCGCATGACGCTGCATGTCCTGAACAAGAGCGGGGCCCATGCAGACCTGCCTTTGCCGGAGTTCATCCGCGCGGTCGGTCAGCCGCCGGATTTGATCGTCGCTTATGAACGCGAAATTGGCCTCGCCTCGAATCTCGGCGTCGCCGAAATTCGAAAATGCGCAAATTTCCAGCGCAGCCTTGCTCCACTCTTCCGTCAGCTCACGGGAGAAGGTGAGTCCGTTTCGCATTCCTTTTTAAGGCGGCTTTTCGGATGAGCATATTCGCCTTTGGAAAGAAGAACGAAGACGCCAGCGACCCGCGGCCCTACGAGCCTCCGCCGGTTCCGGTGCCAAGCACGCCGCCCGCCGTTTCGGTGTCTCCGGCGGTGCAGCGCACATCGGCACAGACGGCCGAGGATATTATCCGCGGCCAGGTGCTGATCCGTATCGAGCCGGCGGTCGCGGTGCGGATGACGACCGAGGAACTCATCACCCGCACCGAAGAATTGGTCGCCGAAATCGCCAATGAGCGGCGCGTTCTGCTGAACAAGAACGAGCAGCGCATTCTTGCGCAGGAAATCGTCAACGACATGATTGCGCTCGGCCCGCTCGAGCCGTTGCTGAACGATGAAAGCGTCGCGGACATTCTGGTGAATGGGCCCCACAAAATCTTTGTCGAGCGGCAAGGCAAGCTCGAGCTCACCAAATTGCGGTTCCGCAACGATGCCCATGTGCTTCATGTGGCACAACGCATCGCTTCCTCCATCGGACGCCGCATCGACGAATCCAGTCCCATGCTGGATGCGCGCCTTGCCGACGGCAGCCGCGTGAATGCCATCATTCCCCCGCTCAGCCTCAAAGGCCCGTGCATCTCGATCCGGAAATTTTCCCACAAGGCCATCGATTTCGGCCAATTCATCGGCCTGGGCAGCGTTTCGCCGCACCTTGCCCGCGTGCTCGAGATCGCCGCCCGCTGCCGGCTCAATCTCATTATTTCCGGCGGCACCGGCTCCGGGAAGACCACGCTGCTGAATGCGCTGTCCGGCATGATCGATCATGGAGAACGTATCATCACCATCGAAGACGCCGCCGAACTCCGGCTCCAACAGCCTCATGTGGTGCAGCTCGAAACCCGTGCCGCCAACATTGAAGGCAACGGCCAAGTCACCCAGCGGGATTTGGTGCGCAATGCGCTGCGCATGCGCCCCGATCGCATCATCGTCGGTGAAGTGCGCGGTTCTGAAGCCTTCGACATGCTGCAAGCCATGAACACCGGCCATAACGGCTCAATGTCCACAATCCACGCCAATACGGCGCGCGATGCGCTCGCACGCATTGAGAACATGGTTTTAATGGCAAATGCCGGACTTCCCGTGCGGGCCATACGGGGGCAGATCACCAGTGCCGTCGATGTCATCATCCACACCGAACGCATGCGCGATGGCGTGCGGCGCTTAACGGAAGTGGTGGAGGTCGTGGGTCTTGAAGAGGAGGTCATCTCGCTCGGCACCCTCTTCACCTATCGCTTCACCGGCGAAAATCGCGATGGCACGCTTCGCGGCACGTTCGAACCCACCAGCACCCGCCCCAGATTCTTGCCGCGCCTTGAATATTACGGTTTGTCCGGAGCATTCCTCGAAGCCTTGCGGCCCACAGCGGAGGAAACCCCGTGAGCCTGATACTCGTCTCTGCGATCAGCCTTCTCGTACTCGCCGCTGCCATACTTTTCTTTGTGCTCACAATCAGCCGGCACGAGCGCATTGCGATCGGCCAAAGGCTGGACCTGATGACGACAGGTATCAAGCCACCGGAAACGGCGGGCCCGATTGAAGACGCCAACGAAGCACCTTTGGCCTCTCAACGGATCCGCCGCATCATTTCGCTGGGCCTGTCGCACACCTGGGGAACCCGAGCCGGACCGGGATTTGTGCTTCTGATGGCCGCCTGCGCGGCGGTATCGGTTTGGGCTATTCTGGCTTTGGCGATGAAGGCGCCGGCATGGATGGCGTTGTCCCTGGCCGTCGTCGTCTTTGCGCTGCTGCCTCGGTTTATTCTCGGGCGTGAGCAGCAAAAAGCGGAAAATCGCTTCGTCGATTTCTTCCCCGATGCGGTGGATATGGGCGTTCGCATGCTGCGTGCCGGCCTTCCGATCAGCACCGCCATTCGAGCCATCGGGAACGAAGCAGCCCCGCCCGTGGACACCGTGTTCAAAGGCATCGCCGATCAGGTCAAAATCGGCATTCCTTTCGAGGATGCTCTGGCAAGCAGCGCCATAGGAATCGGATTGCCGGATTTTCGCTTCTTCTCGGTTGCCGTAACGTTGCAGCGTGCGACCGGCGGCAATCTCGCGGCCACATTGGAAACTTTGAGCGACATCATGCGCAAGCGCCGCGCGGTTCGCCTCAAGGCGCGGGCGACCACCGCCGAGGTTCGCGTGTCTGCCTATATCCTGGGGGGCTTGCCGTTCCTGGTCACGGGTGTGCTGCTGCTGATTCAGCCCGGATATTTAACCCCGCTTTTCACCGACCCTCGCGGCCAGATCATCCTCGGGCTAGCGGCAGTCATGCTGACAATCGGGTTTCTGGTCATGCGCCAGATGATGCGCAGCGCGGTCAAGGTCTGAGGAAAAGAAATGGTTTTAGCGCTCTTCGAAAGCCTGCCTGCAGTAACCGGCGTGCTCATCCTCGTGGCGGCCGTGGCCTTGGTTGTGGGAGGCGCGGCACTGATCGCATATGGCTCCGGCATGTCGCGCGAGGGACTCGCCCGCCGGCTGAAGCTCATTCAGCCACTGGGCCGCGAACCGGCGCTCATGGGTGAAAAAACCTCCGCTGGCAAGCTTGTACGGATCCGCCTGGAAGGTCCCGCCGAACGGGACCGGAGCGAAATCCTGCGCCGGCTTGGCACGGTGGGGATTCCGGAAAACCAGGCGGACAATTTTTATCTCGCGCTTCGGCTGTGTTCGGTGCTGGTCATGGGAGGAATTTTCTCCTTCGGTTTGCCCTATTTCCCTGCTTTCGCAGACTACTCATACCTGACGGTGCTGCTTGCCATTGGCGCGGCCATCGGCGGCTGGTTCATCCCCGCCATGACGGTCCGGATATTGGTCAACCGCCACATCAGATCGGTGGTCCGCGGCCTGCCCGATGCTCTTGAGTTGATGGTGATCTGCGTCGAAGCCGGCCTGTCGCTGGAAGACAGTTTGAACCGGATATCCAAGGAGCTGAAGGTTTCACAACCCGCGCTCGCGGAAGAACTCGAACTCACGTCGGCGGATCTGAAGATCCTTCCAAGCCGTGACCAGGCGTTCGCCCATCTGGCAAACCGCATCAACGTTCCCAACATGAGGTCGCTGGTGACCACGCTGTCGCAGACCATGCGCTTTGGCACGCCGCTTGCGCAGGCGTTGAGGACGGTCGCATCCGAGATGCGCAACGATTCTCTGATTGCGATGGAGGACCGTGCCAATCGCTTGCCCGCGCTTCTCACGGTCCCGATGATGCTGTTCATCATGCCGACGATCTTCCTGATCGTGGGCGGACCCGCGGCCCTGCGGGTGATGGACACATTGCTGAAATAACCAGACCGGGTGTCGTCCCGCACCGACGCGAAGGCAGCCTCAATGCAGCCCACAGAAGCACGGAGACAGAAAAACCGCCGCTTGGAGCATCTGATCTTTCTGCCTGTTCTCGGCCTGCTTGTGACGATGTGGGGCGTCGTGGCCGGATTCACGGTGCTGGAGCGCACCAGCACCATCGACCGCGCGAGAACGCAACTCGACATCACCGCATCCTCGCTCGCCGATTTCGTCGATTTGGCCGGCAAGATTACCTCCGCAGACGAGGCCGCCGCCAATCGCACCGCCGCCATATGGCGTGCGCTCCTTCAATATCCCATGGCAAATATCTGGGTGGAAAAGGACGGCGTGGTTACGACCGGCGAGCCTCCCATAAAGAGTAGCGGTGAATTCATTTCCGTGGCGGAAGCCAGGGGAAATTCCACGATACACGTCGCACTTCCGCAAGCCGACGCATTGTCCGAATGGCGGAGCGCGGCACTGTATCGTGGGCTGGCCCTTGGGCTGGCCTCGATTGTTCTTCTGGTGCTGACCTATTTCCTGGTGCGGGCTTCGCGTCTGCGCGCGGCCGTCGAGCAGAAGAATGCCATCGCCGAAGAACGGGCCGCACAGCTGGTGCTCTATCAAAAGCAATTGGAAGACACCGTCACTCTTCGCACCAATGAGCTCAAAGACGCCAATCTTCATCTCGAAACCGAGCTCACCGAGCGCATCGCGGCGGAGACCATGCTGCGCGAACATGATGCGCTCCTCAATGCGGTGACCAGAAGCGCGTCCGAATTGTTGGGATCCAACAGCTATGGCGACGCCATCTCCGCTGTTCTCGAATTGATCGGCCAGACGCTGATGGTGAGCCGCGTGCAGTTGAATACGCTCAAACCGGACGAGAACGGCCACTTGCGGTCCACCATCGCACATGAGTGGTGCGCGACGGACGCCTCCATCACGATCACCAATCCGGCGTTCAAAGATCTGGATGTGATGCAGCTCTTTCAAGGCGCCATGACGCGGCTTCTTGCCGGCGAGGCGGCGTCGTTTTCTGTCAAGCAGATACCGGAATCGCATCGCGGTCTTTTCGAAAAGGCGAAAATGCAGTCGCTCCTGCAAATTCCGGTGACGGTGAACGGAAAATTGTCCGGCATGCTGAGCTTCATCGATTCTTTTCAGGCCGAGCGCAAATGGAGCTGGGCGGAAACCGATGCGCTCAAGACGCTTGGCGGCCTGGTCGGCGCGGCGATCACGCGGGCGCGGTTTGTCAAGGAATTGGCCGATGCCGATATGATCGTGCAGAACAGTCCGACCATTCTCTATCGGATGCGTGCCGAACCTTCTTTCCCGCTTGCCTATGTCTCGCAGAACATAACCAAATTCGGCCATGACCCTGGCCACCTTCTGAATCATTCCAATTGGGCGGAGACCATTATCGATCCGGAAGACCGCGCCAGGGTTGGTGCCGCAATGAACCAACTCCTGGAAAAGGATTCGCATGGCGGAACGATCGAGTTTCGCATCCGCAAGGGCGATGGCAGCGTGCGCTGGGTGGAAGACCGCTACGCGCCGGTGCGCGATAAACTTGGCCGCCTGACCGAGATTGAAGGAATCATCATCGACATCACAGAGCGCAAATCCGCCGAGGAAAAAATGGCGCTGCTGGCCCGGACCGACGGTCTCACCGGACTGGCCAACCGCTCCACCTTTATCGAACGCCTGCGCCAGACCTTTTCCGCGTCGAAACGCGGTGCAGGTTCTTTCGCGATCCTTTATCTCGACGTCGATCATTTCAAAGACATCAACGATACGCGGGGCCATCCTGTCGGCGATATGCTGCTGAGGGAAATCGCCGGGCGCCTGAAAACCTGCGTCCGCGATAATGATCTGATTGCGAGGCTGGGCGGGGATGAATTCGCGGTTCTGCAAACCGCAATTGACGGGCCATCCGATGCGGCCGAGATGGCCAATCGCATCCTGCACACGATCAGCGTGCCCTATTCATTCAACGGCACCGACGCTCATATCACGGTCAGCATCGGTGTGTGCCCCTATACGCTCGACAGCACCAATCCCGATGTCATGCTGTCGCAGGCCGACCTCGCGCTCTATCGCGCCAAGGATGAAGGACGCAACCAATATCGCTTCCATAGCGCTGATTTGGACAAAGAGGTCCGCGCCCGGGTGGCACTGAGCGATGAGTTGCGCAATGGCATCGAAGCAGGCGAACTGACGCTTCACTATCAGCCGCAGGTCGAGCTTCTTTCCGGCAGG
>DATARE010000425.1:0-4356 GCA_036264295.1 Micropepsaceae bacterium
CACGGCAGTTCGGCGATCTCGGCCCGTTGCTGGCGGAGGCCTTGCGCCGCCGCATCGCCGCCTGGGGCCCGGTCATCGAGCCCTCGGCCGAAGGCATCCGCGCCACCGTCATCGGCGCCTCGCAATACACCACCCAAGTCAGCGGCAGCACCATCTATGTCTGGCCGCTGGAAATCCTGCCTTTGCGCAACGTGGCGGTGATCGCGCCGGACATGCATCTGGATGCGGAAGAGATCGATTCCAAACAGGTCGCCGCCGCGATTTCGGGCGTGCTGAAACGGCTCGACCTTGCCGATGGTGAAAAGCCGGTGGCTTTGTTCGCCCCCTGGCGTGGTTCGGCGACCTTCGCGCGGCTGGATGCGTTTTGCCAAGGCGTTGTCGACGGGCTGCAGACCGTTCTCGCCCATGGTCATCCAATCGTGCTGGTGGGCGACGGCGATGTCGGCGGTCTGGTGGGCATCCATTTCCGCGAAGAGATGAAGCACCATTATCCCATCGTCTCCATCGACGGGCTGGAGCTGAAGGAATTCGACTACATCGATATTGGCGCGATTCTGGATTCGTCCGGCGCCGTGCCGGTGGTCATCAAATCGCTGATCTTCCCGTCCACCGCCGCGCTCGGGAAAGCCAGCACGAACACCTGAAAGCGCTGCGTTGACGCAATCCGATCTATTGGCATATTATGCCATTAGATCATGACATGGAAGAACCCATGCCTACCCGCAATGTTGTGCTGACCGATCATCAGGCGGAACTGGTAGACGATCTCGTGGCCCGGGGCATCTATCAGAACGCGAGCGAAGTCTTGCGCGACGGGCTGAGACTGATCGAACTCCGGGATGCGGAACACAAAGCGAAATTGAAGGCCCTGCGGACAGCCGTACAGGTCGGTATCGATGACATCGAAGCCGGGCGGTACAGCCGATTTGCTACCGAAGCCGACCTTCGCGCCCATCTCAAATTCTTGGCCCAAGAAGGAAAGCGTCGCCGGGCACAGAGACAATTGGAGAAATGACGGGCAAGCGTTCGTGGCCCGTTCATCTGTCAGAGGCGGCCAAAGCTGATTATCGGAACATTCTCGATTGGACCGCCGAGCAATTTGGTGAAGCTCAGCACGATATTTATGCCCAGGTCCTCGACGAGGCGATTGCCGCATTAATGAACGGCCCAGATACGAGAGGCGTGGTGCCCCGCGCAGACATCGCTCCGGGATTGCTTTGTCTGCGCGTCGCGCGCCAAGGCCACAGAGGGCGTCACCTGCTCGTCTGCCGCGCCAGACATAGAAACCACGAGGAGATCATCGAGATACTTCGAATCCTGCACGATTCAATGGATCTCGCGCGCCATCTGCCGCCATCTTCCGACGAATAACACCGGCAACTTTATGCCTTCATCTTCGCCTGCCAGAGGCCGATGACGCCGCCGGTCGGGTCCTGGATGATCGAGAACGAACCCATATTCGGCACTTCCGACACGTCCTTGATGACCGTGCCGCCTGCGGATTTCGCTTTTGCGGTGGACGCGGCAACGTCGCTGACCAGGATGTAGGGAATCCAGATCGATGGTGCGCCTGGCATTGGATGCTTCATCAGGCCGCCGCCGGTTCCCTCGCCCACTTTGATGATGGTGTAGACCATCCCGCCGCCCATATCGGTGTCTTCCAGGGTCCAATCGAACAGCGACCCATAGAAGGATTTCGCCCTCTGCGGATCGGTGGTGTTGAATTCGATATGTACGAACGGGTTGCCCATGATCGTCTCCATCGTCAGCGTTAGGGCGCGATTGTCACCGCTACCGGTGACAAATGCACGACGATATCAACGCACGGATCGCAAAAATGTCGGCGGCTTCAGCGCGGCAGATTGCTTTCGCCCATCAGGAACAGATCGGCCGCACGCGCCGCCTGACGCCCTTCGCGAATGGCCCAGACCACGAGCGATTGCCCGCGCCGCATGTCGCCGCACGCGAAAATCTTGTCCACCGACGTCTGATAATTCGCGACATTCGCCTTCACATTGCCGCGCGGATCCAATTCCACCCCGGCCTGTTCGATCAATCCCCGCTTGCGCGGGCCGACGAATCCCATCGCCAGCAGCACCAGATCCGCTTTCAACGGAAATGCGCTGCCTTCGATCTCCTTCATCTGGAACCGCCCGGACGCGTCCTTCACCCACTCGACGCGCACGCATTCAAGCGATTCGATCCTGCCATTCGCGCCGGTGGCGCGCTTGGTCAGCACGGCCCAATCGCGCGCCGCGCCTTCCTCTTGCGAAGACGAGGTCCGCAGCTTCAGCGGCCAATCGGGCCAGGTGAGCGCCTTGTTTTCCTTCTCCGGCGGCTGCGGCAGAATCTCCAATTGCGTGATCGAAGCTGCGCCCTGGCGGTTGGCGGTGCCGATGCAGTCCGAGCCCGTGTCGCCGCCGCCGATGACGATGACGTGCTTGTCCTTGGCGCTGATGGTGCCGCGCGGTGCCGCGCGATTTTCGTCGTCGCCCGCGACACGCTTGTTCTGCTGCGTCAGATAATCCATCGCGAAATGGATGCCGGAAAGCTCGCGTCCCGTGACTTCGAGATCGCGCGGCGCTTCGGCGCCCCCCGACATCACGATGGCATCATAGCTTTCCATCAGCGATTTCACCGAAACCGTGACGCCCACCTCCACACCCGGACGGAATTCGACGCCTTCGGCTTCCATCTGGCGCATGCGCCGGTCAATCAGCCGCTTCTCCATCTTGAAGTCGGGAATGCCGTAACGCAGCAGACCGCCGATACGGTCGCTTTTTTCAAACAACGTCACCGCATGGCCGGCGCGCGCCAATTGCTGGGCGCAAGCGAGTCCCGCCGGGCCCGAACCCACCACCGCGACGCGCTTTCCCGTTTTCTTCGGCGCGAGATAGGGATGAATCCAGCCCTCTTCCCAGCCGCGGTCCACGATCTCGCATTCGATGGTTTTGATGGCGACGGGATTGTCGTCGATGTTCAGCGTGCAGGACGCCTCGCAAGGCGCCGGGCACACGCGGCCGGTGAATTCGGGAAAATTGTTGGTGGAGTGAAGATTGTCCAGCGCCAGCTTCCACTGATCCCGATAGACCAGGTTGTTCCAATCGGGAATCTGGTTATTGACCGGACAGCCCTGATGACAAAACGGAATGCCGCAATCCATGCAGCGCGCCGCCTGGCTCGCGACCTCCGCATAGGGCAGCGGGTGCACGAATTCCGTCCAGGTTTTCTTGCGCGCGTCGGGCTTGTCATAGCTGCGGTCGCGGCGCGCGATTTCCATGAACCCGGTGGGCTTGCCCATCTTCCCCTCAACACCGGCACCGCCAAGCGCGGGCCATGACTTCCTTATTGCACAGAATTCATTCTTGGCAAGGAAACGGCTGCCTCACTCTGCGGCAGCACGTCGCTCTGCCTGCATATCGAGCAGAGCGCGCCGGAAATCCATCGGCATCACCTTGACGAAATGGGTGAGCGCCTCGTCCCAGTTCTCCAGGATGTAGCGCGCCCGGGCGCTTCCCGTGTAGAGCAGATGCCGCTCCACAAGGATGAGCAGACGCTCGGCATCGAAGCGCAGCATGTCGCCCATGCCGGCATCGAAGGCCGAGATCGAACGCTGCCGCGGCCGCTCCGGATCGTCGGCGGCGCCGGAGGCCGGTGGAACAGACTCCAGCTTCACCATGGCGAGATTGCAAAGATCGCGGAACCGCCCCTTGGGATCGTAGGCGTAAGCAATGCCGCCCGACATGCCGGCGGCGAAATTGCGCCCCGTCTCGCCCAACACCGCCACCACGCCGCCCGTCATATATTCGCAGGCATGGTCGCCGGTGCCTTCGACGACCGCGATGGCGCCGGAATTGCGCACGGCGAAGCGCTCGCCCGCGACGCCTTCGAAATAGGCTTCGCCGGCGATGGCGCCATACAGCACCGTGTTGCCGATGATGATGTTCTCGGTCGGATCGCGTTTGGCTTCTTTGGGCTGGCGCACCACGACACGCCCGCCGGAAAGCCCCTTGCCGACATAGTCATTGGCGTCGCCGACAAGATCGAGACTGACGCCGCGGGCGAGGAATGCGCCCAGGCTCTGGCCGGCCGTGCCGGTGAGCTTGACGGAAATCGTATCCTCAGGAAGGCCGGCATGGCCATAACGCTTTGCCACTTCGCCCGACAGCATCGCACCCACCGTGCGGTTCACGTTGCGGATCGGGCTTTCGATGACCACGGGCTCGCCGCGTTCCAACGCCGCCTTAGCCTGCGCGATCAGCGCATTGGCGAGCGCCTTTTCAAGGCCGTGGTTCTGGGGTTCGGAATTGAAGATGGCCACCCCCGTCTTGGCCGGCATCTGGTAGAGCCCCTTCG
>DATARE010000430.1:0-4286 GCA_036264295.1 Micropepsaceae bacterium
ACCTTCCCGCTGCCGATGCTGGGCGCGGTGTGTTCAACCCGGACCTTCAACTCGTCGGTGCCTTTGAGGCCGGGCGCGAGGCGGGAAAGATCGAGCATGGTCATGGTCCTGCGGTAACGAAACGAACCACTCATACCGCACCGCACATAAGGCAGCGCCCGCAATCTTGTCGCGCCTGTCGCCGCCGCCCGGGGTGGGCTATATTCGCGCGATCTGACGGCTTGGGAGAGCCGGCGGCCACGCTCATGGGGAGGATTACAGCATGCGGTGCAAATCTGCCGTCAAGACGGCCTCTTTTGGCATAGCCAGTGCGTTCATCCTCGCCGGCGCGGCGCAGGCGCAGGTGGGTGGCCCCGGCCAACCCTGGCGCGGTGCGGGCACGCAACCCTGTTTCGGGGCCATCGACCAGGGCGCCAACAAATGTGCCCCCGCCGGCGAAACCATCGCCATCCGCGCCGGCCATCTGTTCGACAGCAAGACGGGCCAGACACTCGCCGATCAAACGATCATCCTCACCGGCGAACGCATCACCGATGTGGGCCCGTCGGCGCAGGTCAAAATTCCCGCCGGTGCCGCGATGATCGATCTCAGCCGCGAAACCGTGCTGCCCGGATTGATCGATGCGCACACCCATATGTTCAACACGCCCAAGCCCGGCATGTCGCGCGAGATGTCCACCCTCATCGCCATCCAGAACACGCAGGCCGATTTGCGCGGCGGCTTCACCGCCATTCGCGATATGAGCACGCATGGCAATGGCTATGCCGATGTCGACATCAAGAACGCCATCAACAAGGGCCTGATCGACGGCCCGCGTCAGCAGGTCTCCACCCGCGGCATCGTCTGGGGCGCGCCCGGCGACACCAAGCCGGCCAATCCGCTCGCCAGCGCGGTGGTGCACAATGTCGATGAAGCCCGCGCCGCGGTGCGCGATCAGATCGAACACGGCGCGGATTGGATCAAGCTGTTCCCGACCGGGGCCTATTCCTTTGCGCCCGACGGCAAGCAGCAATTCGTGCTGACCTATCCGATGCCGGTGCTGCAGGCCCTCATCGATGAAACCCACCGCCTTGGCCACAAGACCGCCTGCCATGTCTATGGCGGCGAAGGCGAGAAGAACGCGATTGTGGCGGGGTGCGATTCCATCGAGCACGCCTGGCAGCTCGACGAGGAGCAGGCCAAGATGATGGTGGCCAAGGGGCTCACCTACGATCCGACGCTGCAGCGTTATACCGAGCCCTATATGGACGACAACGACGCCAAGAGCACGGGCGGCAAATACCGCATGATCCCCACCGTCAACAATGCGGTCATCACCGCGTCGAAAGTCCCGGGCCTGAAGATCACGGTCGGCAGCGGCGTCGATGGCGCCACCTTCCCCCATGGCACGCAGGCGCTGGAATATGTGGCGCTGGTCAAGCAGGCGCATATGGCCCCGGCGCGCGTCATTCAGGCGGGCACCATGAACAACGCCGAGATACTGGGCTGGGACAAGGACATCGGTTCGATCGAGAAAGGCAAATATGCCGACATCGTCGCGGTGTCGGGCGATCCGGTGGCCGATATCACCGAACTCACGCGCGTGAAATTCGTCATGAAGGGCGGCAAGATCATCCGCAACGATCTCTTGCCGAAAGCCACCGCCACCGCCTCACGCTGAATCCCATCTCCCCCTTGAGGGAGAGAGCCTGCCCCGGACTTGATCCGGGGGCGGCGCGCCGCGCACGCCAGTGCGCCTCTGGCGCGCCGGGTGAGGGGGAATTTCGGAAAAGAGAACGGCGCGGTTCAAATCGAATCGCTGTCGGGGACCAGAGGCTTGTCGTCCACCCAAACGCCTTCGACGCGTTTCCCGTCCGGCGTGATGATGGTGCCATGGCCATTGCGTTTGCCATTGGCATATTCGCCGTCGAACACCATGTCGGGCTTGCCGTTTTCGGTCCAGCGCAGAACCCCCCGCCCGGTGGCGTAACCGTCCTTGCATGCGCCCGACCATGTCACGGATTCATCGGCTTGCGGTTCGGGGTTCCAAACCTTGCAGGGCTTGTTCGACGCCGTGATCCAATCGGGCGTGGCGGATTTCTCCGGCTGCGCGGCAAGCGCCCAGCAGGCCGCGAACAGCACGGTAGCGCCGGCAAGGAAAGCGGTAACTCTCATCGGTCGTCCTCGGTCATATCCATGCCTGCATTATATAGGGATATGTGGCCGGCGGCGAACGCACCCGGCCGCGCCGCGCTGCCGCACCCGTGGGCCGCGCCAATTTTGCCGGGTTGGCTGGGATGCGGGCCGATGCCGCCCGATGGGTTGAATCGCCGCGATGGCGATTTTAGGCTCCCGGCGGCAATGGCGGGAGGCTTCCTGATGGCGATGCGTATTTGTGGGACGGCCCTGTTGGTGACGGCGCTGGCAATCGGCATCGCGCGCGCCGCCGCGCCGCAAGCCGTCGAAAGCGACCCGGCCCCGAACGCCACCGTAAAGGCGCCGCTGGAGATGATCCACGTGCTGTTTCACAATCCGGTGGATTTGAAGACCGCAGCGATGAGCGTGACCGGCAAAGACGGCAAGCCGATCGATGTCGGCAAGGCGATGGCGATGGGGACCGATGGCAAGCTGATGATGGCGATGCCGAGCAAGCCGTTGCCGGCGGGTACTTACAATGTGATCTGGTCGGTCATGGGCAATGACGGCAAACCGCTCCAAGGCCGGTTCACGTTCACAGCGAAGTAAATGAGCAACGAATTAAATCATACGTCACCTAAGCTCTGTGCAGTGAGGGCGAACCACAATCCACACAAATGCGATTTTATGCGCCCAGCTGAGTTCCAGTTCCGCTATAACGACTCGCTGAATCAGGAAATTTTCCCCGAAGCGATTGACGGATGCTAATGCCTGGGCGCTGGCCCCTAAAGTGGCAGTACATTGCCCTAATTGCTCTCGGATTTGCCTTAGCAGCGCTATGTGGCGGAGTTAGAAACTACACATCAATATGCGAGCCGGAACCCAGTAACGTCCAATCTGCCGAAAAATCAGAAGAGATCAAAGACAAACAACAACCTGCGGAGGGCAGCCAAATCGGCGCCGCGGAGGCCGTGACTGATGCAGTCTATGGCTCCAGTACCTATGTAAAAGCCGACGGCAAGCAAATCATCTCTTGGGCCTGCGAGTTGCGAATTGGCGATTTAGGCCTGATTTTCTTTACGTACTGCCTCGTTGTAGTCGGTTGGGCGACTATGCGTTCCGCTGAAAACACAGCCCGAGCCGTCGAGCGTTCCTGGGTTATCGTGCAGGGGGTGAGTGCAAAAGCGCTAATCGAATTGTCCCCACCAGGAAAACCCATCATAGAAGTATTGTTAGTCAACGCTGGGAAGGGCCCTGCAATTCTGAAAGCTATCCTAGGAGGTGGACTGGCTAATACCGCTGAAATCGACCCCAACAGAATTCCTTTGGCCGAAATGCCGATTGATGACGTTATTGGAGCCGCGCTCCCACCAGGGGAAACGTATACAATCCATGCGGGATTGAAGCAGGAGGTTGAGGCTAAAGCTCACAAGATGATTGTGGAGGGAAAAGCCAATTTCGTCCTAAGAACCGTGCTCGTATATGAGGATGGGTTTGGGGACCGCCATGAAACTGCTTACTGCATTCGTTACAATCCTCAATCCAAAATCTTCGTCGGGTACGGCGGCAAAAAACACAATTATACAATTTAGTACGGGCGGTCGGGGCGGGTTAGGCAAACCGAACTAAATATGAAAATATTCCTATCCGCCCCTTTCCATTCCGCACCGCGCACACCACATCAATTTCGTCTTTCCTGTGAGGGGCGGTCCGGATCGTCCGTACACGTAGGATAGACCGGCGTCCACACCTTCCGAAGGGCTAACCTCCTTCGGAACAAACGCAATCGTTCGGCCCAAGCACCCGGATGATGCGGGCGTGGAGGCGGGCGCATTCAAACCCTGCGCGAGCCCTTCAGCAAGGTGGGCGTAGGCCGGCCGCTGGACCGCTGTTCCGGGTGACTGAGGGTAGCCATTCCCCCGGCCCCGCCCCGGATCGCTTCGGACGTTCCGAACCGAAACGGGGAACAGGAATATGCGGGTGCGCATCGCCTAAAGAAACGCCGTGGCGTGGGACGTGCCCATGGCCTTCTTGCTCGCGAGACTTTGCCCCGTCACCAGGGGCGCGTCTCACGCCTCCCTCACCCTTCGACAGGCTGAGGGTGAGGATCACACGAACCAACCCGCCGGCATGCACGTCCGGCGAGAGCGAAAAACCGTGGGTCATGAAGC
>DATARE010000451.1:0-1853 GCA_036264295.1 Micropepsaceae bacterium
TTCCCATCCACAAGGTCAGAGACAGCTCGGGCAGACCGCTTTCGATCATGGTCGGAACATGTGGAAGCTGTGGGCTGCGGGTCGCGCTGGTGATGGCGAGTGCGGTGAGATTGCCCGCGCGGATCAGCGGAAGGATGGTCGCAGGGGTGCCAAAGTAGAGCTCGATCCGCCCTCCCAACAAGTCTGGAACCACGCCGGTGCCGCCTTTGTAGGGAATGCTGGCGATATCCGTGCCGGTCGAAATCTTGAAGAGCTCTCCTATCAATTGGGACGCTGTTCCGAGCGCGAACCCAAAGTTCAGCTTGCCCGGATTGGCTTTTGCGTAGGCGACCAGCTCGCCCATAGAGCGCGGCGGGATTCTGGGCGCTACGACCATCACCCAGGGCGTGGTCGAGATCGCCGCGATCGGGGCAAAACTCTTGATCGGATCGTAATCCGAGCTGTTATACAGCGCGGGGTCGATCACAAGACTGGAGCTGATGAACAACAGTGTGTTGCCGTCTGGGACCGCGCTCGCCGCCGCCTTGGCTCCGATCGTGCTGCCGGCTCCCGGCCGATTATCCACAATGACGGTTCGCCCGAGTCTCGACGGCAATTGCTCCGCAACCAGCCGCGCCATGATGTCGTTTGGCGAGCCGGCCGTGAAAGGCACGATGATCCTCATCACGCCTTGGGTTTGGGCTTGGGAACGCGTGTGTCCCGTGATGGAAAGGCAGAGACCCAACGCGATGGTGGCGAGCAGCGCAATCCAAACGCGCATCATCGGGATGTCCTTTCCGCGCGCGGCGTTTCCGACAAAGGCGTGAGATCCTTGCGTCACAGCGGGTATCCGGGCGTGTTTTGAGCAAGACCATTGAATGCCCCAAGAAGCCGGCCGCGCCAGCTCCAAACCGGATCATCCGGGAGCAGAAGCTGAAATGGGCTTGTGCATCGTGCCCATTGGAACGAGCCAAAGACGATGTAATCGACATAAAGCGGAATCTGGCCGCCGAGAAAGGGCTGCGTGGCCAGCACGGCGCGAATGGGCTCCAAGCTCTGCCGGAATCTCGTCAGCCGCGTCTCGCGGTCGGCAACAACCGCTTCCAAGGTCGCGCCGAAGCGCTTTTCGCGGCTTTCGCGAAAATAAGCGCGGTCCTTCTCGTGCAGGACCGCCAGGATGTCGGCTACGATCATCGGCGCAATTGCGCTGTTCACGACAGTGTCCGCCCACGCGTTGGCGAAGCGCGTGGCCGCGCGACCGCCGTCGCCGCCGAACAGCGACGGATCCGGATAGGTGTCCTCCAGATAGGTGGCGATCATCCAGGAGTCGAAAACAACGCGATCGCCGTCGACCAGCACCGGCACCCGGCCCTGACCGGAGAAAGCAATCACATCCTTGTCGGTGAAGCGCCACGGTATAGTGTCGAACGGCAGGCCCTTGTGCGCCAGCGCGAATTTGGCGCGCCAGCAGTAAGGGCTGAAACGGCGTTCCGGCTCCGCCCCGGCGAGATCGTAGAGTTGCAGGCGGGCGGGCGAGTGCGGCATCGACATCAGGCCGCAGACGCCGTCTGCCCGAACAGGAAGCGCCTGGATTCTTCGGTCACGACAGGCTGCGTGTTTATCTGCTTTGCAATGTCATAGGCGCGCACGGTCGCCGGCCGGCTGCGGATGGCCTCGAACCAGCGCTTGAGGTGGGGGAAATCCTCCAGGCTCTGACCCTGGCGCCGGTAGGGAACAATCCACGGATAGGCCGCAATATCCGCAATCGAGTAGTCGCCGGCGATGAAGGCGCGATCGGCAAGGCGTCTGTCGAGCACGCCATAGAGCCGGTTGGTCTCCTTCACGTAGCGGTCGATCGCGTAAGGGATCTTTTC
>DATARE010000516.1:0-2353 GCA_036264295.1 Micropepsaceae bacterium
CATCACCTGCGAGAAGGTCGAGGGCTCGATCAGGAAAAAACCGTTGCTTTTAAGAAGCGAGCCGACTCCGGTGGAAATTTGCAGATTGTATCCAGCCTCAACCAATATCGAATTGGGCAGAATGCCGGTGAAGGCAAACACCTCCACGCCGATGAACTGAGCAAAAAACTGCGCTATTCCGGCAATGGCCATGGCCGCGAACCAGAGGTTGACCTTCGCAAAAAATTGTTTTTCATCAATAGGTTCTGAGAATGTGAATACGGCGAAACTGCTGAGCAGCAGGAATTGCGACATCGATGAGAGGTTCGCGCCCTCACCGATATCCCCGCCAGGGGTAAGCGCATGCCAGGCCAGCCCCGCGACAACGCAAATGGCCAGGGCCAGATAGGCGAAGAGGCGGAATTTGCTCACCGCGAGGGCGCCGCGCGCCAAGGCCCTGACGGCGATGGCAAGGCCGATCGGACCCACGAGGCTGAACGATTTGGAGCCGAGCGGCAGCCCGAAACGCTGTAGCAGAAGCGTCACGCACAGGATGGCGGCCGTGAAGCCCAAGGCTTGCGCCGAAGGACCATCGATGTCCCGCGGACGCGCCTTGCCCGCGGGCGGCCTGGCCGTTGTGAGAGACAATGCCGTGCGAAATGGCCGCGCCGCGGATCCGCCGCTCGCCACGCGCACTACCGGGTTACGCCATTGACCGCGCTGCGGCAACTGAGCGAGAGGCTGGTCTTGTAGTATTTCAGGCAGATCGCTGCGTCCCGCGGGAGGGGAGATGGCTCCAGGGCAGGGCAGAAACGTGCGGTCTCATCCTTGCACGTGGTTGTGATGCGCCGCAGCGCGGCGGCGCTGGAGGGCGGTTGCGGGGCGGAGTCGTCTCCCCCCGCCGCGGATGGGGAATCCAGGCGCGCCTGCGCGCGAACCTGGGCGGCGGGCGCCGCGATGACCGCCGCCAAAAGGATAGCCGCCAGCCCAATGCGCCGATATGATGCAAAACCGAACAAGGTTGATGGCTCCTTCTGCTGGGAAGACGAACGATTATCCGCTTTGAATGCAACAAAAAGAAGGTGTAAGTGGACGATATCAAGTATTCTCTCTTGCGTCTCACGATAGGGTGCGGTGTATGTTTCCAGGCGTACCGAGCGGTGTCCGCGAGCGCCGTGTGACCATGGCTTCGGCAATGTCGCTTATTCTATTACGATGAATGACAATATGCATATGAAACATGCACTAAAACTTCGGGTGGCGGCGGCAGGTGCTTTCTTGAGCGCAATGTCTATCGCCGGCACTGTGCGCGCGCAGGTGTACCAAACGCCCCCGCTGGATACGTTGATCCCGCCGGGAAGCACCGGCGGGGGCACCGCTTTCCAGCCAGGTGTTACGGTGACGTCGCGCGCCCGGCCGGACTATGACAGCAGCGGGGTGACCCTCGGCAATTTCACCATTCGGCCCCAGATGAGCGAGGGGGTGGGTTATGATAGCAACGTGGCGGCGACCTCCAAACCGCAGGGCAGCCCGGTTATTGAGACATATGCCTCGCTGGCTGCCAGTGGGGATTGGGCGACGAGCAACGTTCAGGCAGAACTGACAGTCGATAATAATCGCTTTCCGACCCAGGACAGGCAATCCTATACCAACTGGTCGGCGTCGATCGGCGGGTCGCACCAATTCGGCCAGGACGTGGCGAGCGCCTGGTTCTCGCATCAGGCGCTGACGCAGACTCCCGCCAGCCTGGATGTGCCGCAGCTTGATTCGGCACTGCCCTATACAATCGATATCGGAAGTGTCGCGTATCGGGCAAACTTCAACCGGTTCTTTGTGACGCCGGCCGTCCAGGTTGCGTCGTACAATTTCACCAATGGCACCGTTCAGGGGGTGCCCTATGTGCAAACCTTCCAGGATCGGGTTGTCGTCACGCCCAGCGTGACCTTGGGATACGAATTGTCGCCGCGCCGCGATCTGGTGATGGTCATTCGCAATGCGACTGCCAATTTTTCGAATCAGGTTCCGGGTATTCCGGCGCAGAACTATAACGATACGGCGGTTCTTGGCGGTTTCGACTACGATGCTGACGGCGTTATCCGATACCGGGTTCTCGTCGGCTATGAGATTCGGACTTTTCAAAGTGAAGCGTATAAGAATATCGAGGCCCCGGTCGCCGAAGCATCGGCGATTTGGACACCGACCGGCCTGACGACCGTGACGGGCACGATTGCGCGTCAGATCGAGGATTCGTCCGATGCGACGACGGCCGGATATACGGAGACCTATGTGCAGGCCCGTGTCGATCATGAATACCTGCCGAACGTGCTGTTGCGCGCCAGCGCTGGCGCCTATTTCACCGGCTACCAGAGTGGTG
>DATARE010000536.1:0-1997 GCA_036264295.1 Micropepsaceae bacterium
AACAACAAAGTTTTTTTGCTTCTTTTTGTTCACAAAAAGAAGCCTTCTCTTTCTTTGAGCTTAGAACGTTCCTGAGACCGCAAACGATCCGTATTCATGAACGCTGCCGACCTCGCCATAATAGCGCCGGGTCTGAAACACCTGAGTGTAGCTGAAGCGCAGGCCGCGCCATATGATCGCCACGCCCAGATCCCCCTGCCCGACCACGCGGTAAGGGTCCACATGCCGGCTGGTCTGGAAGTCGGAGCCCTGCAGGAATTCGTCATAACCCACGAATTTCGACGCCACGCCGCCAAAGACGTACCAGACGAACGGCCGCGTCGCCTGATACGCATTGCCGCCGGACGGGCCGGGGTTAAGCAAAGGTGCACCGAAATCGCTGTTAAGCCCCTGGCCGATCCGGAAGGTCACAGCCGGTTCGACATAGATTTGCGTCGTGCCCACGGCACCTGCGATCTGCGGCAGAACGTCACTTTCCAGCCCGCCGAATTTCGCGAGCGGCAGACGCCAGGTGCGCGACATCTGCGCGTCGAAAGCGGGCTCGCTCGGCAATTGGTAGGCCCAGCCATGCGTCCCTTTTTGGCCGATGATGGAATGAAAATCGTTTTGCACGATCTCCGCGCCGGCATCACGCCCCACGACACCCGCGTTAAATGAAAGGACGTTGCGCACCGTCGCCGTGTCCTGGATCAGGCCGAACGTGCCGACGAGATAACCGGCATAGGGCTCATCATTGAGAGGCGGGTTGATGGCGGTCGTATTGGTCGGTGTAAAGATTTGCTGCATAACGCCAAGGCTGATGCGCTGCGTGCCGTCACCCCAGAGGGCGTGGCCGAGATTGGCCACAAATGCCGGCACCGCACCAGGGTTAGACGTCCAATTGGCACTGAACCCGTTAACGTAATTGCGATCGGTGGGTTGCGCGGTGCTGATCGAGGCATTTTCGTCCTGGAACGTCCAGATGCCGGAAGGAAAGCCTTGTTCGGTTTGCGCCATGGCAGGGCGGAGGCCTGCCATACCTAGGGCGCCAACAGCGAGGCACGAGATGATTAATTTCATGAAGCTCTCTGAGTTTGTAACTGGTTGGATAGGTAATCCGTTTAAGGAGTTTCTCAACAAGTCGGCATACGATTTTCGGCCATCTGGCCTGCCGCCTTCGCGGGGCATTGACAGTCCCGCCAAATTAAGACACACAAATCGCTCTTCAGCTTCCTGACCTTCCGGTCCGAGCCAGCCCCCTGTTTTTGTGCCGATCGCGTTAGTTGCTTTTAAAGGGTGCACAAAAGCTTTGTGCTCTTTGGCAGAAATCCTTAGCGTCGAGCACCGTCAGTCCTTCACGAGGAAACACGAAATTGGGCTCGCGATCTGCCACCAGGCTCCGCCGCACGGCCGCCGCATTGCTTGCTTTGGCAACGGTGCTTGTCCTTGGCGGCTGGCTTCTGTTGCGGCACACTCTGCCACCGCAGACCGCGACCATCGACCTGCCCAACCTGTCGGCGCCCGTGACGGTGCGTTTCGACAGCCACGGCATTCCCTTCATCCGCGCCCGGTCCGACCGCGACGCGGCCGAGGCGCTGGGCTATCTGCACGCCCGGGACCGGATGTTTCAGATGGATCTGATGCGCCGTGCCGCCGGCGGGAGCCTCGCCGAGCTGTTCGGCGCCGCGGCGCTCGACAATGATGAAGAAATGCGCCGGCTCGGCACGCGCGAGCGGGCCGAGGCCGATCTCGCCGATTTGTCTCCCGGCGCCCGCGCGCTTCTGCAAGCCTACGCCGACGGCGTGAATGCGTGGATCGCGCAACGCGGCCGCTTCGCTTCCCCCCAATACCTGTTCCTCGGCCCCCCGCCGCCCTGGACCATGACCGACAGCCTGCTCTGGGGCAAAATGATGGGCCTCTGGCTCTCTGGGAATTGGCACAGCGAGATGGCGCGCCTGGCGCTCGCCAAACAGCTTCCCGTCGCGAAGATCGACGCCCTCTGGCCCGCCGTGCCTAAC
>DATARE010000541.1:0-3153 GCA_036264295.1 Micropepsaceae bacterium
GGATCCTGTTTTGGCTCGTATTTCCAGATAATCTTCCCGTTGCTGTTGAGATCGAGCGCATAGACAATGTTGGGGAATGGCGTGTGCACGAACATCACGTCGCCGATCACCAGCGGCCCGCCCTCGTGACCGCGCAAAACGCCCGTGGAAAAGGTCCAGACCGGGTGCAGCTTGGCAACGTTGGTGTCGTTGATCTGATCGAGCGTGCTGTAGCGGTGATTGGCGTAATCGCCGCTTTGCATCACCCATTGGTTAGGGTCTGTTTGCAACTTCAGCAGTTCGTCATTCGCGCGCGCCGGAATGCTGCCGAGCGCGGCCGTGGTGGCCGCAATCACGGCGCACCAAGCAAGCAATGAATTGCGAGCCATCACAAGCGTTTCCTCCTTATTTGAGCCGGAATCCGGCCATTCCCGTTCTAGATGACAGGATTCTCGGAGAAATCTCGCGGAACCGCCGGCTAGGATGATTCCGATAGGGACACAAGTTTCTAGCATGACAACAGATAATTGTGAAGGTAAATGCAAGTTTGCGCTTACCGATTTTCCGAGTCCATATAAGCAATGTTTGCTGCACGGCAGCAACACGGAGGCGGCTTTCCAAGAAGTTCGCGATCACCGGAAGGATCGGATTGCGACAGACCAACGTATCCCCGCCCCGGAGAAATTGTCGCGGCCACCGCAACCGATGGTGAAAAATGATGTCGTGGCCCTTATAGTACGGCAACAAGCCGCAATGCCATCACAACAGAAATCATAGGGAGGACGCATCTTGGACGTTCGAGCTGCCGTGGCCTTCGAGGCCGGCAAACCATTAAGCATCGAAACCGTGCAGCTCGAAGGACCTCGCGAAGGTGAGGTGCTGGTCGAGCTTAAAGCCACAGGCATTTGCCATACCGACAAATTCACATTGTCCGGCGCCGACCCGGAAGGGTTGTTTCCCGCCATACTGGGCCATGAGGGTGCCGGTGTTGTGGTCGATGTCGGCCCCAATGTGCGCTCGCTGGCCAAAGGCGACCATGTCATTCCGCTCTACACGCCGGAATGCCGCGAATGCGAGTACTGTCTCAACCCCAAAACCAATCTGTGCCAGAAGATCCGCACCACCCAGGGCCGCGGCGTCATGCCGGACGGCACCAGCCGCTTCTCCCTCAGCGGAAAGCCAATCCTGCATTACATGGGCTGCTCCACCTTCGCCAATTTCACCGTCGTGCCCGAAATCGCGCTGGCGAAGATTCGCGACGACGCGCCGTTCGACAAGGTTTGCTACATTGGCTGCGGCGTCACCACCGGCATCGGCGCGGTGCTGTTCACGGCCAAGGTGGAAGAAGGCGCGAAGGTGGTGGTGTTCGGCCTTGGCGGCATCGGCCTCAACGTGGTTCAGGGCGCACGCATGGCGGGCGCGGACATGATCGTCGGCGTGGATCTGAATCCGGGGCGAGAGGCGCTGGCCCGCAAATTCGGCCTCACCCATTTCGTCAATCCGAAAGAAATCTCCGGCGACATGGTGGCCCATCTCGTCGAGCTCACCAAAGGCGGTGCCGATTACAGCTTCGAATGTATCGGCAATGTCGGGCTGATGCGCCAGGCGCTGGAATGCGCGCATAAGGGCTGGGGCGTTTCCACCATCATCGGCGTGGCCGGCGCCGGGCAGGAAATCACCACACGGCCATTCCAACTGGTCACCGGCAGGCGCTGGCAAGGCACGGCCTTCGGCGGCGCCAGGGGCCGCACCGATGTGCCGAGAATTGTCGACTGGTACATGGACGGCAAGATCAACATCGACGACCTGATCACCCACACCTTGCCGCTCGCGCGCATCAATGAGGGCTTCGACCTGATGGCATCAGGCGAGTCGATCCGCACCGTGGTGGTGTATTGAGCACGCGCATCGGCGCGCGTGCGGGGGCGGTTCTGCTGCTGGCGGCGCTGTCCCTCGCGGCCGCTCCCGCGCCGCCGCAGCCCGAGGAAATCCCGCTCAGCCCGGCGCAGATCCTCCTGTTCGAAACGCCGCATCTGCAAGCCATCGACCATCCGGTGCTGCTCGACTACGCCTTTCATCGCGAGGGGCCGGGCGCGCTCGACGACCAGATTACGGAGCGCATCGACGAGATCCATCCGGACGGCACAAAACACGTCAGCGTCAACTTCCTCAGCGGGGATCACCATGAGTTTTTTCCGGCCGTGGATAATTTTCACGGCAATCCGCTGCTGATGTTCTTCCTGGAGCATGACGTGCTGCAGATGCGCGCGCAGTTCGGCATCCCCGCCGCCTATTTCCGCGACCGCGTGCGCGCGGCCTTCATCGATCGCGCCCCTATCGAGGATGTGTCCATCACCATCGACGGAAAACCTGCCCCCGCACGGCGCATCACCATGCGCCCCTTCGCCGACGATGCCCGTTTCGCCAACCTGCCGGCAGTACGAAACAAGACCTACATATTCGTCCTTGTGGATGCGCTCCCCGGCATGTTGCAGGATTTACGCACGGATATGCCGGCGGACCCTTCGGTGAACGCCCCGGCGCTCAGCGAGGAAATCCTTTTTAAAGGAGAGCGGCCATGAGCCAACGCGTCTCGCGCCCGCGCCTGATGGCCCTGCTGCTGGCGGTCGCGGCGCTCGGCGCCCACCCAGCCCCAGCCGTCGCGCAGCAGCCGGGCCATCATCCCGCCAATGACTACCCAACGGCGACGCGCGCCGATTACGTGATCGGCTGTCTCGCGGCCAACGGCTTCAAGCGGGAAATGCTCGGCCATTGTGCCTGCGGCATCGACACCATCGCCGATCTGATGACGTACGACGACTACGAGAAGGCCGAGACGATCATGAGCATGCAGCAAGGCGGCCTTGGCGAACGCGGCGCGCTATTCCGCGATACGCCCATCGCCAAGGAGGAGACCGAGAAGCTTCGTACCGCCGAGGCGGAGGTGAATCTGCGCTGCCACTAAAACCATCTTGCCCTAACTCCCGCTGGCCGGCACCTCGAAGCTATGGCTAAACCGCGTCTGCTTGCTGTCCATCACCTCCACCGTCAGTGTATTGGCGCCATGGCGGAGGAAGCCGAAGGTGATGGCCGGATCCTCGCTCAGCGAGATATCCGCATCAAGGTCGAACACCAGCTCCCCGCCATAGCGAACCTCGACGGCCTGGATGAAGC